>JBMYYO010000021.1:0-12991 GCA_049609505.1 Akkermansiaceae bacterium
TAACCACCAGAAGTAGGGGGGGCGCCTGTTTGCTAGGCTCTCCATCCATGTTGGTTCTGGGTCTCTGGGCATTTGTTACGAGATTGGTGTTTTTAGTTTGAAGTTTGCGGTGCGGGCGCACCATGATCAGGTGAGCCGCGGAAGGCTAGCTGGTGATGGCGCATTGAACCAGCGAATCTTTTGACGTTTTTTACTTCACTCATGGCTAGAATTGCAATTCTCGATGACACCCTCGCTAGTCAAGTAGCGGCGGGGGAGGTGATAGAACGCCCTGCCAGCGTGGTCAAGGAGCTGGTTGAGAATAGCTTGGATGCTGGTGCCAGCCACATCACGGTGGAAATCCAGCGCGGTGGCACGGCTCTTATCCGAGTGACAGATGATGCCCGTGGGATGAGTAGGGAGGATGCGCTCATGTCTTTGGAACGGCATGCCACGAGTAAGCTGCAGAGTTCTGATCAGCTGGCGAGTATTTTGACGCTAGGGTTCCGAGGGGAGGCTGTGCCGAGTATTGCTAGTGTGGGGCGTTTCCGTATGACGAGCCGTGAGCGCGGGAGTGTATCTGGCACGGAGGTGATCGTGGACGGTGGTAGGCTGGGCGATGTGAAGGAGGCTGGCGTGCCTGAGGGCACGTCTGTGGAGCTGAAGCAAATCTTCTATAACATCCCAGCTAGGCGTAAATTCCTGCGGGCAGAAACTACCGAGTCTGCGCATGTGGAGCATCAAGTGAGGCTGCACGCGCTGGCGGCTCCAGGTGTGAGGTTTACCTACATTAAGGATGGTAGGAGGGTGTTTGATCTCCCAGCTACGGAAGACTGGCGAGTGCGGATAACGGGGCTAACAGGTCCTGAGGCGGCGTCGCAATTAATCGAGATCAGTCAGCGTTCAGGGCGGGCGATGACGGTGCGGGGTTATCTTCTGCCGGCTGAGTTTGCAAGGAAGGGGCGGAAGCCGCAGTTTGTTTTTCTTAATGGCAGGCCCGTAGAGGATGCTGCGATATCTCGTGCGCTGCGTGATGGTTTTCGTGGAGCACTCCAGGATGGCAGCCACCCTACGGCGTGGTTGTGGATAGAGATGGACCCTACGTTGGTGGATGTCAACGTGCACCCTGCCAAGAAGGAGGTGAGATTTCATCGGCCACAAGAGATCCGCACTTTGGTCGTGGCGGCCACTGAGGAGGCATTGCAACCCAAAAAGCAACCCCAACCTTTTATCGCTCCTGAGAGGGGGAAGGATGTTGTTTCTCCGTCGCCTGTGGGTGAAGAGTATGTAGAGAGTGAGGTTTCTAACAAAGCCGCTGAGGTAGAGGCTCCGGCAAGGCAGGTGCCTGCTCAGGAAGCTTCTCCGCGAAATGATCAAGTAGGATCTGAGCGGGCTTCTATTGCGCCAGATGTAGGCTCGGGCCAAGCACCCCAGCATTTCCCTCATCATGTGGAGAAACAAGAAGAGCTGCCAGCGCAGGACGAGCGACCGATGGTGCAGGCGCCAAGTTTCAAAATCATCGGTCCGCTGCACAATCGATACGTGGTTCTGGAGGGGGACGAGGGAGTTGTGTTGTTAGATCCGGTGGCTGCAAGGGAGCGTATCGCATACGAGTATCTGCTGGCGGGGGTGAGTGAAGAAGGTGTGGCATCTCAAGGGCTCCTTGTGCCAGAGCTGCTGGAGCTGGATACGCTGGATGCGGAGTTAGTGATGCGGCACGTGGATCACTTCGCAGACGCTGGCTTTGTGGTGGAGTCTTTTGGCGGAAACACCGTGAAGGTGAGCGGTGTGCCATCGTTTCTGGGTAAGGATGACGTGCGGCGTTTCCTTTTGGAAATTGTCGATGAACTAGCGTCCACGGTAGGTACGCGCAAAGGGAAATCAATTGCCTACGAGGCCTTTGCGGCAGGAGTGGCTGGTAAGGTTGGTTTGCGGGAGCCGTGCCGAGCAGATCTCGCTCAAGGATTATTGGAAAAGATGTTTCTATGTGACCTGCCGTACTGCACCCCGGATGGAAGGCCGACCCTGATCCATATTTCACTCAATGAGCTGGATCGGAAGTTTGGCAAATGATCATGTTTAGGGAATGACCGTGTTCTGGGAATGGCCGTGTGCCTAAAAAAATGACAGATTGGGTATAAAAAATTCTTGCAAAGAGGGAAGATTCTGGCATTTTCCCGCCCGACCGCTCCCAAGGGCAACTGAGGAAGCGTTCAAACCACCAATTAAAACACCAATAATCCTGCATAGCTCAGCGGTAGAGCGGGTGACTGTTAATCACTAGGTCCTTGGTTCGATCCCAAGTGCAGGAGCCATTTGAAAGCCCCAAAGCGTAATGCTTCGGGGCTTTCGCCTTTTTATCACCTCCTTTTTCTCTCTCTATCTTACAGAATAAAGCTGCTGTAATTTTGAGTGATATTGCGCATGCATGACGGTTTGAATGCAATTTTTTGAAGCGATTTTGCAAAAAATGTTCTCTTGCGGCTGTATGATTGCACATCTCCGCCCACGCGCTTTGTATTTATAGTGCAAATTATAGTGTTGAAGTGGCTGGCGATACTCGTTTGCGTTATTAAAGATTCAGGCACAATCAAGTTGAACAAACTCGCAGATGAGCTACAAATACCAACAGAAACCACCACTGTATTACTACCAATCACTCACTACCACTAATCATTATGTCAGACCAACTATCCTCTAACGAGCCATCGCAGTTCTCAGAACTTTCCCGCCGTAATTTTGTTAAGAACGCCACCCTCGGCTCAGCGGCAGTTGGGCTAGGCACTGCATCTTTCCCAGCTGTTCTCGCAGCGGATGGTGCAGGTAAAAAGAAACTGAAAGTCGGCGTGGTCGGCCTCGGTGGTCGTGGCTCTGGTGCGGTGAGAGATATTCTCAGTGCTGATCCAGACACCATTCTCTGGGCAGCTGGCGATATTTTCCCTGACCGGATGAAGAAGGTTAAAAAATTCGAAAAACGTTACTCGGGTCGTGTTGATACTGATGGGGGTAAACGTCACTTCGTTGGCTTTGATGCCTACCAGAAAGTCATCGATAGTGGAGTGGACATTGTGTTGCTCACTTCTACACCTACGTTCCGCCCTAAGCATTTCGCAGCGGCGATTGCAGCAGGAAAGCATGCGTTTATTGAAAAGCCATTTGCTCTGGATGTTCCTGGTCTCAAGAGCATTGTTGAGACAGCCAAAAAGGCACAAAGCAGCGGCCAATCTGTGCTCACAGGTCTTGTTTGGCGCTACAGCCCGTTTCTCATGGAGCTGCACAAGCGCATTCAAGATGGTGAAATTGGCGATGTAATTTCTGCTTCATCATCCTACTGCGGTGGTGGTCGTCCTAACAAAATGCCAGACATCAAGCTCAAGCCAGACTCCATGTCTGACATGGAATGGGCGCTGAGATATTGGCAAAGCTACGTGGAGCTAGGTGGTGATGCCGCTCTTGAGTACATGATTCATGGCCTTGACCGCATGTCATGGGCGATGGGCGATGCCATGCCTGTGCGCTGCTTTGCAAACGGAGCCAACGTCTATCCGCTTCCGGGTGCCAATGCTTGGGACAGCTTCACCATCCGTTATGAGTATGCAGATGGTCGTACCGCAGATTTCCTTGGCCGACAGCTCCCGCGGACTTACGCCGCATCTGGTGATAACATCGTAGGGACCAAAGGCCATGCGATTGCTGGCGGTAGAAACGCCCGGATCATCCGCGATGGGAAAACGGTTTGGCAGAAGTCCGGTGGGCTTGACTACGTAAACGAGCACAAAATTCTCACTCAGCACATCCGCAAGGGTAAAGTTTACAACGACGTGCTGGGTCAGTTCGATAACACCCACGCCATGTGCCTCATGGGACGCGGCGCTGCTTACACTGGCCAGCTTATTACTGATAAACAACTAATGAGCTCCACAGATCAGCTTATCGATACCACGAACCTGAACTTCAAGACACCGTTCAAGGCACGCCAAGCGGCACAGCCGGGAATCACCAAGTTTTCCTAACTTCATTTTTTGAGCCCTATGATGAGTAAATCAGCCGCTGTTTCCTCTGTGCTTTGTGTAAGTGCATTGTTTGCCGTGCATGTGAAGGCAGGGGATGATGCTGCTGCTGTCAAAGCAGATGTTAAACCTCCGCTTAGCACGGATCAGGATGACTTTGATGAGGAGCAGTGGCGATTAGCCAAGGTGATTCACAAACGTATTTCTGACTATCAGCAAATAAAGAAGAAGACCAACAATGGCAAAGGTGAGAAGTTTCAAACCTATAAAGAAACCCTTAATTCTGGGGCCCAGTTCGAGATGCTTCCTATCAAGGGAGGAAACTTCACTTGGAAGGGCGAGAAGGAAACGGATGTTCTGGACGTGACGTTGTCGCCATTCTGGATGGCAAAAACTGAAGTTGTTTGGGAGGAGTATGATCCGTTTATGTATGCCAAAATCACTCGGCAGAAAGATGGTCAAGTGCCAGACTTCCTACGGGAGAAGGTGGAGAACGATCTCGATTTCCTAGCTCGGCCCACTCCGCCGTTTCACCCGATGACCTTTGGTATGGCACGTGACGGGCACCCTGCCGTTGGTATGACTCAGCACGCCGCTAACAAATTCTGCCAATGGGTCAGCTACCAGACTGGCCACTTCTATCGATTGCCCACCGAGGCTGAATGGGAGTATGCTTGCCGCGCTGGCAGTAAGGCAAAGTATAGCTGGGGTGATGATGCCAAGGAGGCTGAGAAGTATGCATGGTTCGGTGGAGACGCTGGCGCGCACTACCAGAAGCCTGGGCAGAAGAAGCCAAACGCATTTGGGCTGCACGATATGCACGGTAATGTCATGGAGTGGACGCTCGATCAACATGTGCCGAACAGGCAGGCCTACTTCGGCAAAAAGAAAGTTCAAGATCCGTGGATCAAAGCCACGAACCCATACCCGCACGTAGCGAAAGGTGGGCACTGGAAACTACCGCTTGAGCAAGTGACGGCAGCGGCGAGAGTTAAATCCACAGCCATGTGGAAAGTTGCTGACCCGCAGAATCCTAAAAGCCTCTGGTATCACACGGGCACTCCGTGGCTTGGTATGCGGCTCGTTCGCCCAGCGAAAATCCCCACTGCGGAGGAAATGTATCACTACTGGAACTCCGGGGTAGAAGAGGATGAGTAAACTTTCCACCGGTGGCGGAAGGCTAGCTGTTGTGCTTTTGCAGCTGCTGATCTTCTACTCACCGGTTGCTCTCTCTGAGGAGGCTGCGCTATCTAAGGAGGCTGAGAAGTCATCTGAGAAACTAACAAAACACCGTTTCTCCGCCCCGCATCTGGGCACGATGGTGCACCTTGTTTTTTATGATGAAGGTCGTGATCACGCAGCTGAGTTGGCCAAGAAGTGCTTTCAGCGCGTTAAGGACCTTGATGCCATTCTTTCTGATTACCGTGCCGACAGTGAGCTCAATCAGCTATGCGCTAAACCCATCGGCGTGCCACACCCGGTGAGCCGAGATTTATTCACGGTGATCAGTTTCGCCCAGTCAGTTTCTGCCAAGTCGGACGGTGCATTTGATATTACTCTAGGTAAAGAGACAAAGCGCTGGAGGAGGGACTCAAAAAATAAATCACTCTCAACCGAAGGTAAGTCTGAGGCGAGCTACCGTGATCTGGTGCTTGATGCTGCGGGTAAGAAAATAACTCTTAACAAGCCGCTCAAGATTGACCTCGGGGGCATTGGCAAGGGTTACATTGCGGATCAGTTGATGGTTGTTTTGAAAACAGCAGGCATCCAGCACGCGGCGGTGATCATTGGTGGGGAGACTCTCCTTGCCGCCGCTCCTCCAGGAAAAAAAGGCTGGCGAATTGGTGTGGAGAACCCGAGCCGTGAAGTGGTAGGTAGGCTTGTGTTAGAACACACCGCGCTTTCGACCTCGGGGGATAGCTATCAGTTTTTTGAGGCCAATGGTGAGCGCCACGCCCATGTGATTGATCCATCTAACAAAAAAAGTAAAACCAATAGGCTTAATGTCACTGTCATGGCTGTCTCCTCGATGCAGGCAGATTGTTGGGCAACAGCACTTCGGGTTTTACCCACGGAGCAGGCCGCAAAGTTAGCCGATCAAGTGCCCAAGTTAGAGGCTCTGTTTATCCCATTCAAAAAGAAACCAGTTAAAACAAAAAATTTCCCCTGCCTAGAGAACGGGTAATGCACTTTGCTGTGCCGAGAATTTTCTTTTCTAGCCTTTGGCTCTCTAACCTTTGGTTAAAGTAGAAAGCAAAATTGCTGCCTTGCGGGCCTTTGAGAGGGAGTAGCGTTTTTTGAAGACTTGGAAGTTGTCCGCGCGCATTTTTGTTAGCACTCCGTGGTAGATTTTTCTCATCGCCTCGGCTGCTTTGAGAGCGGTGATGTCATCTGGATGGATGGAGTCAATGGCTTCCTGATAGAGTGCCTCGGCACGGTCAGCGTGCCACGTCATCATGGCAATGAAGCGGCTATCGTGCACATGCCCGATGAGATCGCGCTCGGTGTATTGGAAGCGTGCCATGTCACTTAGCGGTAGGTAGATTCTTCCTCCGTTGCGGAGATCCTCTTCCACATCACGCATGATGTTTGTCAGTTGAAGAGCATGACCAAGTGCTACGGCATAGGTTTTTGAATCAGAATGAGTGCAGCCGAAGATGTAGGTGGAGATGATCCCCACGCAGCATGCCACTCGGTAGGTGTATTCCTTGAGGTCATCCCAGGTGCCGAAACGTTGGGGTTTCAGATCTGACGCGCAGCCATCGATGAGTCCTGTGAATAGCTCCTCTGGGATGGAATACTTCTCGATGATGGCTGTGATGTCACGCTGGATTTCATCCGGGTTGTCAAAGCCGTTCGTGATGCCATCACGCCATTCTGTTAGGCCTTGCTGGCGTTTTTCTAACGGAACGTCTAAGTCGTCCGCAAGGTCATCAATGATCCGGCAGAAGGCGTAGAAGCTCACCATGTCTTGCTTGCGTTCTTTGGGCAAGCAGACGAGGGCAAATGCGAGGTTAGACTTCGCCTTGCGGGTGATGTCTTCAGCCTTGGACATTACTTAATGATACCCCAGTGCTTGCTGCCGAAGGGCCAGAGGGAGAAGGCCGCCGGGCCGATTACGTTGAATTCCTTCACGGTGCCCCAGCCTCGGGAGTCGAAGGAGTTAAAGGAGTTATCACCGAGGGCGATGTATTCGTTCATACCGCGTTTTTTATTGCGGCGGGCTTTGAAAGTTTTGCCTATCGCTAACCGATCCACCGCCTTGTATCCAAGGTAGCCGTCCTTCTTGCTCATGACGCGAATGATGCCTTTTTCACTAGCGGGTTTACCGTTGATGAAGAGTTCACCGGAGCCGTCCTCGGATTTGTTGCGCAGCTCTAGCTCATCACCTGGCACTCCGGCGAGGCGTTTGATGTAGTGTGATCCTGCAGCTTGGTTGCTGCCTTTATTCTGATCATGGATTCCTCTGATCTCTCGGGTGTCAAAAACAAATACCTCACCGCGTTTTGGACGGCGGAAGTGGTAGGACATTTTATCCACTAGAATGAGGTCTCCACTATCGATGTAGCCTCGCGCGATGACAGTTCCTTTTGGAATAGCAGGGGAGTAATAGCCTCTCCGTTTCTTGCCGATGATATCATAGGCAATATCGGCAGGGGAGGCGCTACGAGCGAGGCTGCCAAGTTCTCTCGTCTCAATTTCGTTCATATCACTAGTCGGGTAGCCTACTTTTTTGCCAAAACCCATCCCCCGATAGTTCATCAGAGCGGCCTTAGGGCCAGGGAAGCTGATCTTGCTGCCATCGGTAAAGTGAATGTCTGTGCGGGTGAAAAAGTGCCAGTAATGCACCTCTATCACTGGGTTCTCTTTGCGCAATACTTTATCCTCCTCAAGAACGATATCGACGTATTTTCTGCCATGAGTGCCCTTCTGCACCATGCGCATGGGCAAGGAGGGGAAGTCATCAGTGGATTCCACCGAGGTGGCAACAATTCCATTGAGCGTAGGCTGCATGGAGCCTGTGGGGATACGGAATGGCTGCACCACATAGGCACGTAGTCCAAGGGCTACCACGATGGCTACAAAGATCACTTCAAGGTTTTCCTCAAAAGGACCCTGCGCCTTGTAGCGGGGTAGAGCGTTTTCGCATGTTGCTTGAATTTGCTTTGAGGCTTCCGCGCACTGTTCCTTATCAGAGGCTTTGTAGGCGGCTCTTAGATCGCTGCGGCGCGACTCGATTTCAGCGATTTGCTGTTCGTCCAGCAGATCGCGTTTGTAGTTGAGAAACTTCTTGGCGGCCTTGTCGAGCAGCTTGGCTTCTTTTTTCCACTTGGGTGCAAACATGACGGAATGCAGTAGCGGGTAGGATCGCTTGTCCAGCAAGGAAAAAACCTCCAAATCGTTAGTTTGTTGGCCAAACAATATAAAAAAATTGAGACATACATGAGTTTTTCGTTGCTATTGAGACTCGTTCGCAATAATAAGTGCCTGCGCCGCTTCCAGTGGGGGTGGTGTGAGATATCTTTTACAGCCAAAGCAAGACTCTAAAATAATTCTAACAAATAACAAACAGAATGATGCTACCATCAAACAAACAAGCCGTCCTCGCTGTTCTCAGCTTGGGTAATTTTGCCGCCTTGTCCGCACTAACAGCCGTCGCGGACGACGGTGAGCTATCACCTCTCACCGTGGTGGGAAGTAAAGACCGTGTGCTCGACCTCGTGGGTTCTGCCGCGTTTCTTGATACCGATGATATCCGCAAGAACAGTGACTCTAACATCAACCGTATCCTTGCCAAAGTCCCTGGTGTTTACACCCGTGAGGAAGATGGCTACGGACTTTTCCCGAACCTCTCCATCCGTGGAAACCTCGGCACACGCAGTGAGAAGACGACGATTATGGAGGATGGCATTCTGATGGCTCCCGCACCCTACTCAGCACCCGGAGCATACTACTCACCGAATGCTGGGCGTATGAGTGGGCTTGAGATCCTCAAAGGGTCCAGCCAGGTCAAATACGGGCCGCACACCACTGGTGGTGTGATCAATTACCTCTCTACGGAGGTTCCAGATGTAGAAACATTCTACGGCAAATTCATCTACGGCTCTGATAATACCTTTAGCGGCCATGCTTATTATGGAAACACAGTGGATACAGAAGCAGGGAAAATCGGCTACCTGTTAGAGATGCACTATCAGGATACTGATGGCTTCCGCTCTATCCAAGGGCACGGCGGGCTGAACACTGGATACCAGCGGATCGAGCCAATGCTGAAGCTCTTCTGGGAGCCTGACACTGCGCTCAAGCAGAGGTTTGAGTTTAAGTTTGGCTACACGGACTTTGATGCCAATGAAAGTTACCTTGGTTTGTCTGAATTCGATGCACGGCGCAATCCTTATGATCGTTATGCTGCTACCAAGTTTGACAACATCGATACCTTCCAGACACGTAGCTACCTGCGCTACACAGCGGAGCCAACAGACGCGCTCAAGTTAGAGGCAACGGCTTACTACAACCGCTTCAACAGAAACTGGTATAAGCTTAATAAAGTAAACGGCTCTAGCCTGCACAGCGCGTTGCTCAATCCAGCATCCGTCACATCTCTCCAAGGAATGACTGCTGGGGATGTGATTGATGTAAAGGCGAATAACCGTGATTACTACGCGTATGGAATTCAGTTTGCAGGCTCTTATGAGTTCGCACTCGGCAACACAGATCACACCATCACCAGTGGATTGCGTTTCCACAAAGATCGCGTGCGCCGCTACCAGTGGGTAGATGAATACACTTCAGACGGGGCAGGGGATTTTAACCGGACCTCCAGTGGGGCACCAGGTAGCGATTCTAACCGCCGCCAAGAAACCGTAGCCACCTCCTTCTTCATCGAAGATGAAATCAAGTCCGGTAAGTGGACTCTGCGCCCAGGTGTTAGATTCGAGCACATGGAGTATGACTACAAGGACTACAAAGGTGGATCTTACCGCGATGACAGCCTCAATGTCTGGGCCGGCGGAATTGGTTTCACCTATGACATTTGTGAAACGGACAGCCTCTTCGGCGGCATCTACCGTGGCGTTTCTACCCCATCCCCTGGTGGTTATACACAGACAAATCCAGCTAAGCAGACTGATGAGGAAACCTCTCTGTCTTACGAGCTTGGATGGCGTTATCACAATGAGGACAGCCACACTGCCTTTGAACTCACTGGTTTCTTCACTGACTTTGATAACCTCATCGCCCCAGCCACAGGTGCAGGCATTGGTGATCCTGCCAATGGCGGACAAGCTGAGGTTTATGGTATCGAAGCGCAGCTTACTTACGATCCAGCTTCTGCAGCGGGTAAAGGATACCGCATGCCGATGTATATCAGCGCAACTTGGACCCAAGCGACTCTTCAGTCAAACCTCGCCGCAGACTCAGGGAATATCTTCACCGATTTCCAAGGTGGCGATGAAACAGGCAACGACATCCCCTACATCCCAGAGTGGAAAATCGCAGCCGGTATCGGAATCGACTTTGAAAAGTGGGGAGCCAACCTCGATGCCACTTGGACCAGCTCCATGTATGGCACCGGAGGAAACCACAGCAACCCTGTCACCTCATCCCGTGAGGGTAAGGTGGACGAGGCACTGCTCTTCGATCTCTCCGGTTGGTATCAGCTCAATGAAAACTGGAAGCTCGTGGGGGGAATTCAAAACATCCTCGACGAAGAAAACATCGTATCCCGCCTTCCTGAGGGACCACGCAACGGCCGAGGTCGCCACATCTACGCAGGATTCGAGGTGAAATTCTAAGAACCTCTGAGCAATCATTTACCATTCAGTCTAATATTATTGGTTGATGGCGGTATCTGCGCACTTGCAGATGCCGCCTGATTGCGTCAAAACCTCTACCCGCCACCGTTCTTTAGCTACTCTTTTTCACTCTGAATGCTCCATGAAAATTATTTGCCTCATCGTTAGTGCTGTCCTTATTCATTCCGTGTCAGCGCAGCAGGGTGATCCGCCTAAGTCAGAGGTGGACCCCGTCAAACACCGAGAACTCATCCGCCAATGGGTGCAGACGGAGCGGTTAATTGGTGAGGAAAAAAATGCATGGCAGGTGGAGAAACAGCGACTTCAAACCTTGCTCGATCTCTATCAAAAAGAGCTCAAGCTACTCGATGAAACAATTACGAAAGCGGGTAGCTCTGCGAAAAAAATCGATGACCGCAAACAAGAGCTAGAGGGCAAACTCTCCGAGCTGCGGCAAGCACGCACATTGCTGCGGGAGACGCTGGCGAGGTTGCTTCCACGATTGAAATCTATCATTCGTCGCCTGCCAGATCCTCTCAAAGCAGAACTAGCCGCTGACATTGATCTGCTGGAATCTGCTGATGCTATTAAGCAACCACGCGAGGCACTCAAATCCACATTGTCCCTGCTCAGTTCAGCGGCGCGGTTCAATCGCAGCGTGACCGTTGCCGAAGAAGTGCGTGAAATCGATGGGAAAAAAATGACCGTCAAAGTCCTCTACCTCGGCCTTGCCAGAGCCTACTTCGCAGCCCAATTCGGTGACGTGGCTGGAGTGGGTAGCCCCTCCGAGAAGTCATGGAGCTGGGATAGCCGCCCGGAGATAGCCGATGACGTTCGTAAAGCTTTAGCCGTTTACCAAAAGGACCAACAGCCCCAGCTCATCAAACTACCCGTGTCCGTTTCTCCGTCCCCTAACAAATAGCGAGTATGAAAATTTTCTTATCAATAGGGTTGTTTTTGTTAGGGTCATTTGCCGCCTGTGCGCAGGACCTTGCCTCTATTCAGCGTGATCTCAAAGACGCACAGGCGCGCCTCACTGCCCAGCGAGAAAAAGTTACCAAAGAGAAGCCCGCGCTGGCAAAGAGCTTTGCCGCCACTCATGCTGAGCTTCTTGAGAAACGCCGCCAAGCAAACCTTGCTCGGATGCGTAAGCAAGATAGAGATGCTTTGCTCAAGGAGCTTGAGCGGGATGTCCACTTGTCGGCGCAGGATTTTCAATTCAATGAAGGCCAACTGCGTGACTATGGGCTGAAGCTGGAAACCTTCATGCACCTTGGCGAGCATGCACACTATCAAGATCAGTTAGATTCGCTCCACAAACAAGGTGGCTCTGCTGTGGAGCAAATGAAAAACCGGCTCGCTGCACTGGAGGCGGGGATCACTCGCATCGAGTCTCTATTCGGTGGGTCAACCATCTCGGCAGAAACAGCAGCGCCGGATGGAGAAATCAAATCTGGCACGATGATTTTAGCTGGTCCCGCCGCATGGTTTGTGGATGAAAATCAGTCGCTCGCTGGCGGACTTGTCCGGGAGAAAGGCAGCAAGCATCCCAAGGTGAGGCCTGGACAACGTGCTGAGATTTTAACCGTTTCCCAAGGTGGTGAGGCGCAGTTAGAGATTGATGTTACTGGTGGCAAGGCGCTCGCACTGGCATCCCTTGAGGATGATAAACTTGATATCTTCCGCAAGGGAGGATTCTGGATTTGGCCCATCCTCGGCATAGCCCTCATTTCCGCCCTTTGCGGTCTGATAAAACTCACCCAGATTATCCGTATCCGCACGCCAGAGGCAGATTGGGTGAATGGGATTCTAACATCGCTGCGGGAAAACGATCACGCGGCAGCAAGTGATCGCGCGGCATTGCCTCATCACCCAGCTGCTGATGTGATTGGTAAATGTTTATCCTATTTGAAAGCTGGCCCAGATGTGGTGGAGGAGGTGCTTTATGAGCAGCTCATTGGTGTTCAGAATAAACTGCAAAGCTGGCTTCCGTTCATCGCCATCACAGCTGCTACGGCGCCATTGTTAGGTTTGTTAGGGACCGTTTCAGGCATGATCCGCACCTTTAACGTCATCACCGTCTCAGGCACGGGGGATGCCAAACCTCTCGCAGGTGGCATCTCAGAAGCCCTTGTCACTACCCTCTTCGGCCTAGTGGTCGCCATCCCAGCGTTGATTATTCATGCCCTGCTTTCACGCCGCTGCCAG
>JBMYYO010000021.1:13001-35750 GCA_049609505.1 Akkermansiaceae bacterium
ATTAGCCAAACCACAGAAAAACTGGGGCTGACACTCGTGAATGGGCTCCGTAGCGACGTTAAATCAATCGATTCCAAACCGTAATGTTAGAAGAAATACAATCCGTTCTCAATCAAGGTGGCACCATTTTATGGATGCTTATCCTGCTGGGCATCGGGCTGTATAGCATTCTGGCAGCCACGTGGTTTGGACTGCGCAAAGTGAGGAGTGAGATGCAGAAGGAGCAGTTTGACGGGTGCCTTGGGAAACGAGAACTCGTTAGGCAGTTCGCCGTCTTTGAGTTGGACCGCCTTGCATGGGTGGAGCGGCGTCTTCCCTTCATTGCCGTTCTCGCTGGCGCCGCGCCGTTAGCTGGATTGTTAGGGACGGTCTCTGGAATGTTGGTTACCTTTTCAGGTTTGGCATCAAGTAGCCATGCTAAGCCAATCGATAAAATTTCCGTCGGCATTTCAGAAGCTCTCATCACCACTCAGGCTGGCCTGCTCATCGCCATTCCTGCGGCCATCCTCCGTCGCCAAACCAGTAGCACCCACGCCACTCTTCAGCAACGCCTCCACGCCTCTTTGGTTACATCTTCTCAGCAACTTGCAGCTAGTGGCTCATAACTTTAACCTTCCCCCCAATGCGCCGTTTCCGTCACTTCAATAGCAACGATTCTAACACCTCGGAGATCAATATTTCTCCACTGATCGACGTGGTGTTTATTCTGCTTATTTTCTTTATCGTCACCACCGTGTTCGTGGATGAAACGGGAGCCGATGTGACAAAGCCGCGCGCAGCGTCCGCAGCGGATCTTGAAAAAAACTCAATCCTCATTGCCGTCACAGCGAATGGTCAGGTTTACCAAGGTGGGCGTAGCATCGGAGTTAGTGGAGTGCGCGCTGTGGTTGCCGCGATGTTAGAGCAGGATGATTCATTACCCGTCATTATCCAGGGTGATACGGATGCCAACCATGGAACCATCGTAAAAGTGATTGATGCCGCCCAGCTGGCAGGTGCCAAAAAAGTTAGTATTTCCACCACAAAGTAAGCTCTGTTATGAAACTTCAGTCCCTTCTCATCGGCATTGCCACCATCGCCCTTCTTATGGGTGCCTTGGTTGCTACGCGCTTGATGGTGCTGGAGAAGAAATCCCCCGAGTTTGTCCTCAGAGATGTGGAAACAGTCGTTCTGCCAGAGCCGCCTGCACCACCAGAAGAGGAGCCTGAGACAGAGGACGTGCCTCCTCCGCCTCCGCCCGCATTGGCGGATCTAACACCCTCGCTCGATCTCAGTCAGCCAGCCATGCCAGTAGCTACTGTGAAGGTAGATCCCCGCCTCGCAGTTGATCCCTTTTTTAGCGATCAACCACCTGCGCCGCTTCCTCAGCCTGCTGTGAAACGGCCATCACCTAAGCCGGCCGCTAAGGTGAAATCTCCTGCATCAAAGCCCAAGTTCAAACCAGCACCGCCCAAGCAAAAATCCCAATACTCCTTGGGTGAGCTTGATAGGAAACCACGCCTCCTACGCAATCCTACCGTGCGGTTTCCCAGTAGTATCAAAGGTGCCAATAGTGGCAGGGTGGTGGTGAAGGTTGCCATTCTCCCGTCAGGGCGTAGCCGGTTTATTTCCGTTGTGTCCGCTTCTCATTCGGCTCTGATCCCTGCCGCAAAACGCATTGCCAATGGCTCCCGCTTCACCGCGCCTACCCGACAAGGCAAGGCTGTGAAGGCGGTGATGACTTGGCCAATTAAAATTCAAAAATGAAAACGTTTCTCATCATTGCTTGTCTAACAGGTGGACAGCTGCTTTCCGCTGCCAGCCCGAGCTTTAGCCCCTTGCCACTTTCCAAGAGCTACTGGAAAGACGAAGCGTTTCTCAAATCTTTCAACGGCTCCTACCGGGTGAATGCGCGTGTGGAGCCTGTGGTTAGCACGGCGGAGCGCGGCTTGTTAGTGTCTATCCAGTCGCTCATGGCCGATGGGAAACGTGAGGAGGCTCTGAAGAAGCTCACCTCCCACGCGACGGCTAAATCTTCTGCTGCGGTGCTGTTTAATATGGGTAACATCCAGTTCGAACTCGGTAAGATGAAGGAGGCTGGTGAGAGCTATCAGAAAGCGATTAAAATTCACCCCAGCTTCCTGCGAGCACATCGGAACTTAGGCTTTGTTTTTGCCCGTAGTAACGATTGGAAACAAGCGATGCCTGCGCTGGAAGAGGCAATCCGCCTTGGCGATCAACACGGCGCCACTTACGGCCAGCTTGCTTACGGTCGGCTCAATGCGGAGCAATACGCATCCGCCCTGCAAGCCTATCGGCTAGCCCAGGTCACTGAACCTAACAGCTTAGATTGGAAAGCCGGCGTGGCGCAATGCCTGCAACATTTACAACGTAACGAAGAGGCACTGGCGTTGATCGATGAGGTCATCCGCGCCCGCCCCGATGAGGTTTCCTACTACCTCCTGCAGGGATCCATCCAGATCTCCTTGCAGCGTGGCGATGATGCTTTGGCAAACCTTGAACTGGTGAGGAGGATTGGGAAGCTGGATGCGGAAAACCATTTGTTGTTAGGCACTCTTCACCTGCGCTCTGCTAACGCGCACCTTGCACGGCCCGTGATTCTCTCTGCTCTTGCTATGGAGAAGAAACCACCACTTCAATCCGCTCTGAATACACTGGATTTCACCACCCAAACACAAAACTGGAAGCTCGCCCAAGATGTTTCCGCAGCCATTGAAAAATCCTGGCCTGAGGTGAAGGACAGGAAGTTGGCGGCACAGAAGATGCGCCTAACAGCCCTCATCGCCATCGAGTCTGGAAGTGATCCAGAGCTAGGAGTTTCTCTTCTGGAGAAGCTAATCAAACAAGACCCGCTCGATGCCGTGGCTCTTGTGATGTTAGGGAAGCATCGCGTCAGCCAAAAACGCAGCCAAGAGGCGATCTTACTTTTTGAGCAAGCATCTCGCGTAGAAGGCAGTGCTCGTGTTGCGCATATAGAAATCGCCAAAGTGCATGTGGCATCGGGCGATTATGCATCCGCTCTCAAGCACCTTGACGCAGCCCTCAAGGAAAGAGAAAGCGATAACATCCGGGACTACCGTAATGCGATCGCAAACCTCGCTAAAGCGGCAGAGTAGTTCAGGCGCGCGAGTAGATCAGCTGACCTTGCGGCTTTTGATTTGCAGAATGGCTGTGGCGAGCATTAGGCAGAGGATGGAAAAGAGGCTGAGCACCCAGAGGCAGGCGTGGGTGGTTCTGCTGGTAATGCCTAGCCAATACTTCCACTCGGCGAGGAAGATGCTGCGTTTTTCAGACTGCCTCCAGTCCGTGCGGTCTGCATCAGCTTTACCCACTAACAGATCCGTGCGGGTGTTGACGAAGAACTCCTGCAGAGGTTTGCTCTCGGCATCTTCATCCTCCGGGTAAGGGGGAATGGTGAGTAGCTCGTCCATGCTGCGTTTTCTTCCATAAGCGGAAAAACGCTGGCTTAGGCTTGCTGCGCTATCGGCGTCTGTAGCCTCCGCGGCCATGAGTCTGCGTAGCGCTTCCTTGAGCGTGGTGAGCCGCTCTTCCTCCTGATCGGTTAGTTTTTTCTTCTGCTCGATTTTTTCTTTTAGTTCATCGATTTTTCCTTGGATTTGCCTGCGCTCCTCCTCGAAGAGATTCTCGGTAGCCTGGCTGACCATCATCCCTTCGTAGGCGTAGCGCAGGGGCATAAATCTGGCGGGGATGGGCTCGCCTCCAGCGGCTCTGCCATCGTCTGCGCCCTCGAACATGCCGCGGTTCATTTCATCAAATGAGACCAGCGCACCTGCAAGCAGAATTTGCGGGACTAACAGAAGAGGCACCGAGCTCAACGCTGCACGCTCTGACTTTACCAATGAGGATACAACCAGCGCCATGGCTGTGCCGCAGATAGCAATCACTGACATCCATCCCCAATGAGTGAAAAACATCCCATTGATCTCAAGCATGTATTGACCAACAAAAATATAGATGCCGCACTGCAGGACAGCGAGTAGGGAGAGCACGAGAAACTTGGCAGCAACGTAAAGCAAGGTGCCTGAGTGACAGTTGCGCTCGCGCCTAATCACAGGGGAGTCACGTAAGATTTCCGTGGCACTATTGGTCAGCCCCAGAAACATTCCGATGGTAACGGTTAGAAATAAATAGACCGGTAGATGAAGCCCGCTGCTGAACTCATAAGAGCCCTCGGCCGATGCACGCAGGGTGAAACCAATCAGTAGCGCAAGCAAAGGAGCCTCTAACAATATGCTGTAAAGCGTGCCTCGATTGCGAAACTTGGAGAGCAATGATCTGCTGAAGTGGGTGCGGAATAAACGGAACCATTCCTTGCCGCGTTGGCGCTTTGAGCGGGATGGCACGGTTAAGCCTTCTTCGCCCAATGGAATATCGCCGAGCTGGCTTTGGTCTGGGATCGTGCCGCGTGCTACGCTATCGACGAGCTGGCTGCTCTCAAATCTCTCCTGCCAGAAAGTAGATGGGAAACGACGCACCGCACCACTATCACGGCCGCTTGAGCCATGGAGGGGAGTTTCTAACACATCAAAAACAAAATCCGCACCGGGGAGCTGTTGTTTTAGCCGCTGTGGGGGCATGATTTTGAGTTCTTGGCAGGCTTCGTTAAAGTAAGTTGCCATACCAGCAGGCGTGCCAAAGTAGGCAATGCGCCCTCCGTGATCGAGCATTAGAACCTTATCGAATAACCTCAGCACCCTGGCACCAGGGCGGTGCAGGGAGGCAACAACAATGTTGTCCTGAGACAGCGCATGGAGAGTTTCTGCAACGTGTTCGGAGTCCTTGGATGACAAGCCGGAGATGGGTTCATCAAAGAGGAAAATCTCCGCCGCGCTACCAAGATCTAGCCCAAGGTTAAGTCTGCCGCGTTGGCCACCACTGATGGTTTTTTCATCGGCTGAGCCGGCCCGGACGCGTGCAAATGATTGCAGCCCGAGGTCCGCAAGGATGGAGTCCACCCGGCGTGCGCACTCTAAGGTGCTGTTGTGAGGGCGTCTGATTCTGGCCGCATGCATCAAGTGCTCCCGAACCGTTAGCTGCGGGTTCAGTGCTTCTTCCTGAGGCATGCTGGCGATGAAGCGGGATAGCTTTGAGCGGTTCTGATAGAGTGAAGCGCCATTCAGGCGAACGTGCCCGTGAGTGGGGCGGAGGTGTCCAGCCAAGGCTTCTAACAGTGTGCTCTTGCCGCTGCCACTGGGCCCCATGATGCACAGCATCTCGCCGCGTTTGATGGTGAAGTTTACATTATCAAGCACCATGGCACTGCTGCCAAACTTATGCCGCAGTCCTTCGATAGAGAGCTCGCGGATGACGGTGCGTTCTTCATCGAGTAACCCTTCACTGAATCGGCATCTAACAGCTTGGTTCGGACTGAGGCGGATGAGTGAACCATCGACGAGCCGCGCTGAGTTTCTTACCGGCTTGCCATTGACCATGATCACCTGTGCAGCGGAGATCACTTCGAGCTGCCCTTCGGTGGATTTGAGATCGAACTGCACGCGGAGGACGGCTTTTTTTGCCAGACCAGGAGAGAGAAGCACATCGCCGCGCTTGAGAGAGGATGGATCGTTAGAGACAAGGCAAACGGACTGTCCGCCTTCCATTCGGAAACGTCTGCCCGCCCCCATCGCTTGTTTGCGCAGGGACTCCAGATCCATGGTGGTGCCGTTGCCGAGGATGATGTAGCCGCTGACTGGAAGAGTGTATCGCTCACCGATCTGGAGGTCAGCCTCATCAGGTAGAGTGATGCTCGTTTCTGAAAGGGCTTCCAGTTTTACATCCATGCCAAAGTCCAGCTTTACTGAGCTGTGCCTGCCGCGGATTCTCTCCACGGTGAGGTCATCTTGGGAGTCGTTTAGGTAGAGTGTTTGGCGGTGCCCGGTCCGCGCGGCGTTGAGGAAGAATGCGATGTCTTCCACCGCCAGCGTCCAATCGGGTAAGCCGATATTTTGTTGCAGCCGCAGCCTCATGCAGCCCTTGGGTGGGAGAGAGCTGCCGCTAATCCAGAGTGGCTCCTTGCCAGTATTGCGGAGCACGATAAGATCATCAGCCCGGTAAGCGCAGAAGGCATACCCGTGATTGGCATCTCCCAGAGTGACATCGTGAACGATGCTGCCCGCTATCGGAGAGTCCTCAGGTGGCTTGGTTCCAAAAGAAACTTTATCAAAGGGTAAATTTTCACTGTGGGGTAGCCCCTGCATTTCATCCGAGATAGCGGCGGCGATGTGCTTGGCACCGAGCGCTTTCATAACGGAAGCAAATGCCTCCCTGCCACGATATGCCGAGCCAGATGAAATGACCAACAGGTAGAGCTGGAGGCCGAGAGAAACCAAGCGATCGTCGTCATCGCCAAATGCCATGGACGCTGCCACCTCCTCAGGTGCTTTGGGAGATGCCAATGCCCGGTGCAGCCTGCGGGTCAACCAGCCGTGATCGGCCTCCGGGAAGGCATGGCGAAGCAAATCCAGTGCCACCTCAGCCTCAGCGCGATCCACGCGATTGTCCAGTGAGACAAAGGAAGCGAACACATCCACGAGCTCCGCAGTATGTTTCATCCTGCTCGGGGTGCTGTGAGTCAGCCGCCTCAGCAGGGGGACACGCTCAAGCCAACTTGGCAAATGAAGGTTGGAAAAGAGTTCGCTGACGGGCACGGCGGTATGGTGGGCTGAATTCAAACAGAGTGCAAGCTCGTCTGTGGTGGAAGACGGCAAGATGCAAGGCGTGCAAGCAAGCAAAGTTTTGTATCTTCAATCTTGAGGTCTTGCATCTTGATGTCTTCTATCTACTTCCACGCGCCCACAGCCCTCCCAGTGGTGGGATTTATCCTATATTTTAGGCATACTTCTCACAAAAAAGGATTTTCTTTTTGAAAACCCGCGCTAGGTTCTCCCCGCCACGCCCATGCCTGTTGTGCAGAGGGGTGGTATTTCGTTCAGGATAAAGATCTCCAGTGAGTTTACAGCCTCTGGAATCTGCCTACTGGCGGAACCTAAAGAATACCATTTTCACATGTCTAATCAACAACCATCCGAACCTCCTTCATCTTCGAATAATGGCACACCTGCGCCAGCATCAGGTGGCCCTAACTGGCGCGTCATCATCCTGATGGTCATTGCTGTGGGTATTCTGAGCATGGCACTATTCTCTGGCGGCCTAGGAAACACCAAACGGATGAGCTTTGATGAGTTCAAGCAGCATGTGCAATCCGGCAGAATTATTTCTAACCAAGACCTTCCAGAAAAAGGCGATGGCTTCCCTGATTTACGCTATAAAATGACCAAAGGTGGCGAAGGTGCTGCCGTGTTCAAAATTGCCGGCTGGTATTATAAGGATGTACCTTGGGTTGCCGATAAGGAAAAATCTGATCAAAAAGCATTCCGCATTCCGTTTAACACAGAGCTTGATGCTGAGGCACTTAGCGCGATCACTCGCCGCCAAAAAATCCCCCAGCGCACCACTGATCAGCTCCCTAACGACACAGATGGAGAAACTCTTACTATCGCTGACCTTCCGCGCATGCTCGCCCGTGGTGAGGTTATTACTGACGATTCAGAGAATGCTTTTGAAATCGTTTCCCGTGAAGGCTCTGATGATAAATACATCGTTGGAAAACGTTACGTCTTTGCCGATGCAGAGAAGCCAAAGGACGAAGAGGGGCTGGTGAAGTTTGAGATTGATATCAATACCCAAGAACTTTCAGACATTGATAAGGAATTCATCAACGGTCTTGCGCCCTTCAAGCCAGAGTCAGGCACTCTCAGCTTCCTGCTTGTGCAGCTACTGCCGATCATGCTCATCGTGCTGATCATCTTCTTCCTCTTCCGTCACCAGATGAAATCAGCAGGCCGTGGGGCGATGAGTTTTGGTAAGTCCAAAGCACGCCTACTGACGATGGATAAAAACAAAGTCACCTTTAAAGACGTAGCCGGTATCGAGGAGGCCAAAGATGAATTGGTGGAGGTGGTCGAATACCTCCGCGACCCGAAAAAATTCCAAAAGCTCGGAGGAAACCTCCCCAAAGGTCTGCTCATGGTAGGCCCTCCCGGCACCGGTAAAACTCTCCTCGCTCGTGCTATTGCAGGTGAGGCGGATGTGCCATTCTTCTCCATCTCAGGCTCGGACTTCGTAGAAATGTTTGTAGGCGTAGGCGCCAGCCGTGTGCGTGATATGTTTGAGCAAGGGCAGAAGAATTCACCCTGCCTGATCTTTATTGATGAGATTGATGCCGTAGGTCGTCACCGTGGTCACGGAATGGGCGGCGGTCACGATGAGCGAGAGCAAACTCTCAACGCACTCCTCGTAGAAATGGACGGCTTTGATGGCCGCACCGGTGTGATCATTATTGCGGCAACAAACCGTCCAGACGTGCTTGATCCCGCACTGCTACGCCCGGGTCGATTTGATCGCCAAGTCAGCGTTGGTTTGCCCGATGTCAATGGCCGCGAGCAAATCCTCAAAGTGCACGTCAAAAAAATCAAAATGGCACCGGACACCGACCTCGCTGTCATCGCCCGAGGCACACCTGGCTTCTCAGGTGCTGAGCTTGCGAACTTAATCAACGAGGCCGCCCTGCTTGCCGCGCGTAAAAACCTCAAGGCCGTTACCCTAGCAGAAATGGAAGAAGCTCGGGATAAAGTCCGCTGGGGACGCGAACGCCGCTCACTGGCACTCAGTGAGGAGGATAAGCGCAAGACCGCCTATCATGAGGCTGGGCACGCTATTCTTAATGTTCTGTTAGATCATACTGATCCACTGCATAAAGTCACCATCATCCCGCGTGGTCCATCACTTGGTTCCACCATGTTCTTACCAGAGAAAGATAAATTCAGCTACCACCGCAAGGAAATGCTGGCACAGCTTATCGTGCTCATGGGTGGGCGTGTTGCTGAGGAGATCGTGCTTGATGACGTGGCCAGCGGCGCAAGTGGAGATATCAGTATGGCCACCAATCTCGCCCGCAGAATGGTCTGTGAGTGGGGGATGAGTAAGGACCTCGGAATGGTCGAATACGGTGGCGGTGATGGCGAGGTCTTCCTCGCGCGGGACATCAATAAATCCCAGAACTACTCCGAGGCTACCGCTCAGAAAATCGACGATGAGATTAAAGGTTTCATCGATGATGCTTATGCCAAGGCAACCGAAATTCTACAGGCGAACCGTGAGAACTTGGATCTCATCGCAGATGCCCTGATGGAGTATGAAACTCTCGATGCCGAGCAAGTGACAGACATCATGGAAAAGGGCGAGATGACCAACCCACCAACTCCGCCAAACGATAAAATTATCCCAGGAAACCAAGCTGACTCTGGTGTTGCTAAGTCCTCCGCTCCTTCCAGTGAACCCGGCGATGAAACACCGCCATCTGGCGAGGCCGTAGGGGCACCCGCCTAAGCCAAAGTATAAAAATTCACCCAAAACGCTACACCGTCTTCATGGTGTAGCGTTTTTTTGGGCACATGGATAGAATCTCCTTGCTGACAGCAAACATGCGTTTAAAGTGGGTACTGTATTTATACCCACGATCATGCAAATTACTATTCACGACCCCCTAGACGCCAAGGACTGCGCGCCCATCACCACAGTACGCGCACTCAGCGAGTGCCTTGTAGCGAATCACACCCTCAAAGAGCTGGTGAGTAATGAGCTGACTCAGGTCGGCTTCCACATTGTGCCTCAAGATCAAGCTGGTCCGAACACCGTGCATCTGCCGCTAGATCATTGGGTGGAGGTTGGCGCCTTGTGCGTGCTGGCTCGCTCGGGCTCGTCCGCTGTGCTACGTGATAAACGTGGAGATTTGGTAGCGTGGATCGGGGCTGATTCTCCAGAGCAATGCGGTCAGGATATGGTTACAGAGGCGGATTGTTTTCGTATTCGTTACCCATGGGACTTGCTCCATCTTAATGAATCGGTCATTGATATGTTAGAAACTCCAGACATCCACGGCGAGGTCAGCGCGCTTTCTCAGGTGGACGGTGTTTTACACCTCGGTAGAGGCTCACAAATTCTCCCCGGCGTGTATATCGAGGGCAATGTAGTGATTGGTGAGAACTGCCGGATTGGCCCGAACGCCTACATCCGTGGCAACACCGCCATTGGCGATCGCTGCACAATCGGCAATGCCGTTGAGATTAAAAACTCCGTGATCTACCCTCATACAAACGTCAAACACCTCAGCTACGTCGGGGATTCAGTGATTGGCTCACACGTGAACCTTGGTGCAGGCACGATTCTGGCAAACTACCGCCACGATGGCACGAACCACCGCTCGATGGTGAATGGTGTGCTAGTGGATACACAAAGGATCAAAATGGGCGCCATCATCGGCGATGGTGTGCGCACCGGCATCAATACCTGCGTTTACCCAGGGAGAAAAATAGGCAACGGAAGAATGACCCGCCCTAATAGCGTCATAGATACAGATCTCATGGGTGAAGCCAATAGCACCCCTGGGCAATACTCGATCTAGGAATAGAAACTTTTCTTCATTGGGCTTAGAACACGCCCGCAGAACACGCCCGCTCGCCGCAGGTAGCCATGTAAACTACATGCTACCTGCTCTAGCTGACGGCTACCTGGCCATCTGGCTATTCTCTTCCGATATCCTGCACCCCTTGGCCAGCTTCCACCACGTTAAGAGCGTGGTCGGCGATCGCCTCGAAGTGGTTGTTGATATCGATGTTGATCATCTCAAGTTTCACATCGCCATCGGCCATGCGCTTCATCGCACCTTTGTTGAGCTTTTTGCGCATGGTGTTGGCTGTTCTCTCCATCGCTTCGGCTCTAGCGATTTCCTCTTCGTTCACAGATTCCAGCAGGTGGAGGTCTGCAAAGCTCAAGAACTGGTCAATGTTACCGGCGAATTCGCGGATGGCATCGGCTTGCTCCTGTGGGAACTGGCGGTTCTTATTGTAGCGGCGCTCGTTAAGCTTCACGAGGCGATAAATACTATCCGTGCATTCTTCAAGTTCCTGAGTGACACGCATCATGCTGGCAATCTTTGAGGCACTCTGAGGCCCGATGTCCTTGGATGAACAGCGCACCAGATACTCGGTGATTTCCTGCATCATCACATCAGCTTCTTCTTCCATGTCCTTGAGCTTGGAAACTTGCTCGGACATATCTTCCTTCGGGTGTTCGAAAACATCAACAAAACCACGGAACATGTGCACACACTTGCTGGACATGTTACGGATCGCGCTCTCTGCCTCAGCGAGGTTGAGTTCTCCGAGATCGACGAGGTTTTGTGAGATGTAGCGCAGGCGTGGCTGCTCGGCATCTGGTTCCTTGTCCTTGACCCACCGCTGCACCACCTTGGCAATCTGCGGCACAAACCAAATCAAGATGGCGATGTTTGCTAGGTTAAAGGCGGTGTGGAAAATGGCCGTGGCAAAGGCGACGTTAGAGACGTTGACGCCATGTTTTTTAGCATCGAAATCGCTTTTTACGTCCTTGAGAGATTCAGGTAGGCTCTGCGCCAAGTCCCATACCATCGGGGTGAAGACGTAGAATGCGGCAAGCATCCACAAGACACCAATGACATTGAAAAGGAAGTGGGCTCGCGCCGCCCTCTTGGCGTTTACCGTGGTGCCGATAGATGCCAGCCAAGCGGTGATGGTAGTTCCGATATTTTCCCCCATGACAATGGCGGCAGAGTTCTGGAAAACGAGCTGTGGGTTGGCATCTAGATCACCCAGCCAGCCTTGAGTGGCGCAGGTAATGGTGATCGCCATCGCTGCGGAGGATGATTGCACAATGAATGTAAGAACCACACCGCCAATCATAAACAAAATCACGGAGCCAAACTCGTGGCCGCTGATGAGATCAATGACGGATCGGATAGCGTTGATTGTGCCTACGTCACCACTTTTAAGCGCGGTTTTGACATCCGGCACCGCGTCCTTTAGCAGTGCTAAACCAAAGAACAATAAGCCAAAACCAATTAGCACCTCACCGTAGCTTTTTAGTTTATTTTTACCGATGAAAAACAAGGGTAGTCCCACACCTATCACGGGAAGTGCGATAGCGGAAACTTTGAATTTTCCGACCACAGCAATGATCCAAGCCGTGACGGTCGTTCCAAGGTTTGCCCCCATAATCACACCAATGGACTCGACCAAGGTGAGCAGGCCTGCGTTTACAAAGCTAACAACCAACACCGTCGTAGCTGAGGAGGACTGCACTAAGCCGGTGGTAAATAAACCGGTGACCATGCCGCTGAAGCGATTTTTGGTCATGGTGGCCAACGCTGATCTCATTTTGTCACCCGCAACGGCTTGCACGCCCTCGGACATGACTTTCATTCCGTAAAGAAACACGCCAAGAGCACCAAGAATGCCTAGGATGCCAACGGTGACTTTCCAAACCGAGCTGTCAAAAACAGGGTTCGATGCGGCAAGTAAAAATAGAGTATGTGCAGTCATGGGAGGGTGAATAGTGATGTGTGTCAATTTTGTAACACCCTCAAAGGTGACAATTATGTCACACAGCAGGTGTCTATTCACGATATGCCTTGAAGAGGGCAGAGAAGTCAAGCTGCCCATCGCCATTTTTGCACCTTTTTTCCATCGCCTCTGAAGTGGTCTTTATACCTGGAGTTTCGATGCCAGCCTCCTCCGCTAATTGGAGGGCAAAGCGGCTATCCTTGAGCATGTTTTCCAAGGAGAAATGGGTGTCGTAGTTCCCCTCAGCCATCGTGGGGAGCTTCATCTGAGCCAGCGCTGAGCCACAAGCATTAGACGCTACAGACTCAGTAAGCAGCTCGGGTGAAATGCCGTGCGCCGTAGCAATAGCCATCGCCTCTGAGAGCGCCTGCACGGTAGTGGCTGAGATCAAATTCGTGGCGAGCTTGATCACGGTAGCCGCGCCCACATCCCCTAGGTGCTTGATCTCCTTACTTGTCACTTCCATCACAGAACGAGAATGCTCAAGAGTTTCCTGATCTCCACCGACGTAGTAAACCAGCGCCCCATTGCCAGCAGCTACCTTACTGCCCGTGAATGGTGCATCGAGAAATCGGCAGCCAGCCTCCGCGCACACATCGGCCAGCCATCGTGTGGTTTCCAGATCGATAGTGGAGTGGTTCAGCAGGGTCTGAGAAGGTTTTAAGTGGGGGGTGAGCTGAGAGACAACCTCCCGCATGGCATTTCCATCCTTGAGGTAGAAGAGGAGAAACTCTGATCCTTCGGCGGCCTCAAGCGGGCTTGTTCGGGCGCCGTCCTTGGGGGTTCGGTTCCATGTTTTTACCGAGTAATTCGCTGCGTCAAGATTCTGGGCACAGCGGGAGCCGATGATGCCGAGACCAAATACGGCAACTTGTGAAAGGGCAGGGGAGTTCATTGTTAGTTCTTACGAGAGAGGGAGAGTTTGACTAACTTGCTGGAAACGGTGGCGATGTCTTTGACGTTTTCTTTGGTGGGCGCTTTGTTCTCACCCAGCGTCATGGATGTTCTCAGGCCAGCGATGATTTCGCGAATGGCCTTGATGTCAGCCCTACCAGAAATGCGTGGGTCAAGAGCGCCGATGGTGTTTTCATAATAGTCAGCCACGTCTTCACGGTGGATCACCCGTGCCCGCTCTTCGGTGAACTTATCATTCACCGCATGGGAGCCTACTTCCAAGGCTCTCACCCAGCCGCCAAGGGAAATCAGGTGGGCGAGGTCCGCGTCACGAAGGTGAACAAGGTCTGTCTCCACGTCTCGCTGAGTGGCACGGAGTTCTTTTTTGAGCGCGGCGGTGTTGTTTTTACGGGCGTTTTCTAACAAACTTGCGGCGTGGCGATTCACCCGCTCACCAGCGCCTAGGGCCCGGCCGTAACGTGAGAGGTCCTTGGCGAGGACTTCTACCTTTTGCATCTGGCCAGCCTGCACGGCGATGAAGCCTTCCGCGATGAGGTAGCCAAGCTCTAAGGCAAGATCGGTGCGATCCAGCGGCATGCGTTTAGGGATAGCGTGTACTAGTTTATCGGCAGGGAGGGGAGCCAGCTTCGCCAGATCGTCAAAAATTTTCTGAATCGATGGTGCTGTGAATTCATTCACGCCTAACTCCTCACGCACATCAGCATTGCCAATCAGGTCATCAGGCACTGATGGGAGTGGTGTTTTTTTACCATCCTCATCATCCGCGAGGGAAAATGGGGTAAGAGCGGCAAGGAGAGCGATCGTTAGAGGTGCTAATCGAGACGTTATCATGCCGTATTCATAGCCTTGCTAGGGTGGGTTTGCAAAGGATGATTTTTCTATGGGGTTGCAGAGTGGGAGATTCTCGCTTATTGGCGGGCATGAGTTTGTTGCTCGGAGTAAATATTGATCACGTTGCCACGCTGCGTCAGGCACGCTTTGCAGAAATGTTAGATTCACCCAATGCTGAGCCGTCACCGCTGGTGGCTGCGGAGGATGCCATCGCTGGTGGAGCTGATTCTATTACCATTCACGTTCGCGGTGATCGCCGCCACATGCAGGAGCAGGACGCCTTTGAAATCCGGGAGAAAATTGATTTGCCACTCAACTTTGAAATGGGGAATACGGCGGAAATGGTAATGATGGCATTGGCATTAAAGCCTGAATTCGTCTGCCTCGTCCCCGAAACTCGTGAGGAGGTCACCACCGAAGGGGGCCTAGATGTGGATGGATTATTTGATTCACTGGTCCCCACCGTGGCGTCACTCCAAAATGCAGGAATCAAAGTGAGCATGTTTATCGATCCCGATAGCCAACAAGTGGAAGCCTCTGCACGCATTGGTGCGGAAATGATCGAGCTACACACGGGTTGCTTTGCCAATGCCTTTGGTGCAGAGCGGAGCCAGGAAACTGAGCGACTCAAAACCGCAGCCATCCTCGGTAATAGCCTCAAGCTGCAAGTGAATGCTGGCCACGGAATCAACCTGCAAAACCTCCCTGAGCTGTTAACCGTGCCTCACTTGAAGGAGCTTAACATCGGTCATACATTGATCGCGCGCTCCGTAAGAGTGGGCCTCGCCCAGGCGGTGAAAGAGATGCGCAGCGCAATGGACCAATACACGTTATGAACATATTTGGCATAGGTATCGATGTGGTGGAGGTGGAGCGCGTGGAGTCATCTCTCGCCGAGTTTGGCGAGCGCTTTACAGGGAAACTTTTCACCAAAGCCGAGCAAGAATACTGCGCCAAACAGAAGCGTCCATCGATCCACTACGCAGCTAGGTTTGCCGCCAAGGAGGCAGTGGCAAAAGCATTTGGCACAGGAATCGGGAAAGATCTAGGCTGGCTTGATATGGAGATCCGCCGCCGCCCGAGTGGTGAGCCTGAGGTGTTCCTTTCTGGTGGCGGTGCTAAGTTTGCCGAGGCAAATAATATCACGGAGATTAAAATTAGCCTGACGCACGCCCATCATTACGCCGCAGCCAATGCGGTAGTGTTGGCAGGGGAGCAAGGCGGTTAGAGCCAGGTTTCTAACACCTCTTCTGTCCGCTCTTTTACCAGTGCTATCAAGTCCGGATGCATCAGCGGGTAGTCATCTGGAATGCCCAATGAGATAACTTCTGGTAGCTCACAGTGTTTGCGGAAAAACTTTCGGATCCGGGCGGCATGGGCGTCCTCCATCACCAGAACAAGGTCAGCCCAGATGAGCAACTTTTCAGACAGGGTCTGCGGACTCGCTTGAGAGAGTCCGGCTGATTGCACATTGATGCGGGCATCATTGCGATAAACTGCCGCCGCCGTCGGGCTGCGCCACTGGTTCTTTGCACAAACAAATAGAACGTTAGGTGGAGAACTCTCCATCGGCAAATTAACTGAACATTCCACGGAACGTTTGCCCATAAGAGGCAAGTCGAGCAAGAATCGCTTTCTGCACATGGAGGCGGTTTTCCGCTTGTTGGAAAATACTCTCCGCATGAGCCTCTAACACCTCCTCGGTGATCTCCTTGCCGCGATACGCAGGCAGGCAGTGCAGGACGATGTGTGAAGAGTGCGCATGCTTGAGTAGCTCGCTATTCACCTGATAGGGTGTGAAGTGTTGTTCCTTATCCTTTTGATCTTCTTGTCCCATAGAGAGCCAGACATCGGTATTAACCACATCGGCATCAGTGACGGCTTCGATAGGGTCTGTGGTGATGGTGACATTTGCCGTATTTAATCGATCAATATACTGTTGCGTAGGCAAGCACCCCTGTGGTGCCGCAATCGCAAGCTCAAAGTTCAGCTCCTTGGCCGCCCACATCCATGAGCGGGACATGTTATTAAATCCATCTCCAACAAAGGCGATTTTCTTTTTCTCCCAAGTACCAAGCCTCTCACGGATTGTTAACAAGTCCGCCAAGATCTGGCACGGATGCGCATCATCAGTGAGCGCATTGATAGTGGGGATTCCTGAGAAATTGGCAAAGTCCACCACATCTTGCTGGGCAAACGTCCTGATGATAGCTCCATGCACCATTCTTCCTAACACTCGCGCGGTGTCTTTGATTGGCTCGCCGCGTCCCAGCTGGATATCGTTTGATGATAGAAACATCACAGACCCTCCAAGCTCCCGCACGCCTACCTCAAAGGAAACCCTCGTTCGTGTGGAAGCCTTGGTGAAAATCATCGCCCACGTTTGTCCTTTCAGAGGTTGTTCTTTGTGCCCTCCGTTTTTGCGCGCAGTTTTCAGAGAAACTGCTTGGTCAACAAGTTTCCAAATACGCTCCTTTGATAGCTCTTCGATTGATAAAAAGTGTGTCATTGTTTGATCGGTTAGTTCGATGAGAAACCCAACTCTATCGGTTCCGATCACATAGGTCAACCAATGTCCGCGCAATTTAATACGAATTATTATCCACGCTCGTTAGTCTGTGGAGCAGAGAGGGAAAAGGCATAACCTTCGTTCTTGGAATCCACCATTTCCTTCGATAGAACTTTCTTCAGGCCGTGGTGTTTGCTCCAGCAGCAGGTGCAGCAAACACCGAATCGAAGAAAAAACTCCTAATCCATTTCGCAATAAAGATCCCATGAAATCACTGCTAACTGCCAGCCTCTCTCTCAGCCTCCTATGCTCCATACCAGCGGACAGTGCGGAGAAACCCAACATTCTATTTATCTTCGCCGATGATATGGCGGTGAACACCATCCATACGTTGGGGAATGATGAGATCATAACACCTCATCTCGATACCTTGGCAACTGGTGGCACCACATTCACACACGCCTATAACTCTGGCGGGTGGCACGGTGCTGTCTGTGTGGCATCCCGCACCATGCTTCAGACGGGTCGCCAGCTCTGGAATGCTCAGAAGGCTGGGAAAAAACTTAAAACCGATTTCATTCAGAAAAAACTCCTCTGGCCACAGCTGCTAGAAAAAGCAGGGTATGAAACATGGTTCTCCGGCAAGTGGCACGTAGGCCCTAGCAGAAATGCCGAGCAAGCATTTAACCACACCCGCCACATCCGCCCTGGGATGCCAAACCAAGTGAAGTCCGGCTACAATCGCCCCTTGTCCAAGGATGATAAAAAATGGCTCCCATGGGATAAGAAGCACAACGGATTCTGGAAAGGTGGCAAACACTGGAGTGAGGTGCTAGCAGACGATGGCATTGACTTCCTCCAGCAAGCAGCCAAGGGCGATAAGCCATTTTTCATCATGCTCGCATTTAATGCCCCTCATGACCCTCGCCAAGCTCCCAAGGAATACTGTGATAAGTATCCCTACGGAAAGATCAAGGTGCCTAAGAATTTTCTCGCCGAGTATCCACATGAGATTTGCGGGAACCGCACTCTGCGCGATGAGCGGCTAGCTCCCTTCCCTCGCACTCCATACTCCATTCAAGTGAACCGCTCAGAATACTACGCTCTGATCACTCACATGGACGCGCAGATCGGCCGCATCCTTGATGCACTAAAGAAGTCAGGGAAGGCGGAAAACACCATTGTTATTTTCTCCGCTGACCACGGACTTTCCTGCGGCCACCACGGCCTGCTTGGGAAACAAAACATGTATGATCACTCGGTGCGTGTTCCATGGATCATTGCTGGTCCTAGCATCCCCGCAAAAAAGAAAATCAATGCACCCATCTACCTGCAAGACGCTATGGCCACCACGCTAGAGCTTGCCGGCGTGGAGAAACCCAAGCACGTCCAGTTCGAGTCCGTCCTCCCTCATATCAAAGGTAAGGGCACAGCACGTAGCACGATGTACTCCGCCTACATGAACCGCCAACGCATGGTTGTGCACGGTGGGTTTAAGCTCATCCATTACCCCAAAATCAATGTTGAGCTACTCTTCAATCTCAACGACGATTCTGAGGAGATGAAGGACCTCTCCAAAGACCCCGCCCATGCGGAAACTCTAAAAAACTTGCGCAAACAGCTCAAACAACAGATGAAGGCAATGAACGATCCATTGGCCGCGACCAAGTAATCACACTCCCGCCAAGAACATCTTGAAAATACTCTACCGATAAAATGTTTTCCACTTCCCAACTCACCCCAGAGCAGACGGCTGCCATCCAGTCCTGGGTAGCCGATGGCGCTCAGCTTGCCGATATCCAGAAACGCATGGAATCTGAGCTAGGCCACCGCCTCACCTACATGGATACCCGTTTTCTAGTTCTCGATCTTAATCTTGAGATCAAACCCGCTGAGGAGGAAGCTCCACCAGCCGAAGACGAACCCACCTCGCCAGACAGCGATCTGACTGAAGACGATATCGAGTTTCTCCCACCTGAGGAAAATGCAGCACCTCTCGGCGGAGGTAGAGTCTCGGTCACAGTGGACGGCGTTGCACGCCCAGGGGTGATGGTGTCTGGGCGGGTAACTTTCCCTGACAACCAATCGGGTATGTGGTATGTTGATGAGATGGGTCGCCTAGGCCTAGATCCAGATACCGAAGGATACCGCCCTAGCGAAGCCGATCTCGTGGCCTTCCAGAAAGAACTCCAACAGGTGATGGAAAATCAATAGCACAAGGAGGTGTCCACTTACAAAAATCATTCTAACAAACCATGAAAACATCCACGCTTCTATCAGCTCTCGCTCTCACCCTTCTGCCCGTTCTGAGTTCTTCAGCCACTGCAGGAACAGCCGCTCAAGCGGAGGCTCTGGTGCAAGAATATCAGCGATCCGTTCGCCTGTGGGAAACCGAATACCGCCTCGCTAAGACCCCGCGTGAACAACAAGCCGTTACTGAGCGCAGGCCTAAGCCCGCCGATACTGGCGCACGTCTCCGCGAGGCAATCCGTGGGAATCTTGGCCGAGATTGGACACTGCCGTATTGCGCATGGTTGTTAGAGAACGATCCCACCCTGCGTGATGGCCATCAGCGCTCACTCCTCATGGCGGTGGAAAGCCACCACACTCTCAGCCCTAAGGTGGGCCGGTTCTGCATCGCTCTCGTGAACCTCCGCCAGTCCAGCAACGTGGTGAAGCCCGGCACTGTGCCGCTCCGCAAACGTGGACTAGCACTGCTAAAGACTATCCGCACAAAGAACCCAGACCCCAAGGTGCAAGGCCAAGCCGCATTAGCCATCTCCATGATGATGGCGGCCCTGGGCGATGACCACCGTATTATCGGCGAGCGGCGCACTTACCTCCGCGAGGCGATTATCAAAAGTGCCGAGGTCAAAGTGGGGAACACCACCGTGGCAAAGCTCGCTGCTGAGGAGATTTATAAAATGAAAAACCTCAGCAAAGGCTCCACCGCAATCGATGTGGTGGGCGTTGATTCTGGCGGTAGGCCTCTCCAGCTTTCCGCATTCAGAGGGAAGGTTGTCATGCTTGTTTTCTGGTCCAGCTATGATCTTCCTCTGGCGCAAATGTCCCAAATCATGAAGCTCCTACGCAAGACTGTGGATAGCCACACTACAGACCCCTTTGTGATGTTAGGTGTAAACCGAGATTCTCGTGAAAACCTCCGCGCACTTGAGGCAGACTCCATCGCCACATGGCGCAGTTTTTCAGATACCGAAGGGAAAATATCCCACACCTATCGGGTGAGCCGTTGGCCGTATTGCATCGTGATAGATAAAAAAGGCATCATCCGCTACAGCGGAAACCTCGGCACCTTTGCCCACGCCACGGCTAATGACCTACTACGTCAGAAGTAGTGATCACCACCGCTAACGCGTCAATCAATCTGGCGCGTAGCTGTTTTGCCTCAGTGGCGATCATCCGCTGCTGCTGTTCGTATTCGCCACGCCCTTCAGAGGTTTCTATCTTGATCGGTGAATAGCCGAATGTGGTGAGATCATACGGGCTGGCTCGCATGTCTAGTTCCCGTGCCTTGAGGGCGAGTAGGAAGCATTGCCATAGCACATCTGTCCCCACCCACGGCATGGCTTTGGATGCCCATTTATACAAATCCATATTGGCGTGCAAACAGGCTGGTTGCTCGTGCTGCTCACGCGTTCCCAAGGTTGGCTGCAGACGGTTGAATTTAATCGCATCTGGGCTGAAGAACCGGAACGCATCAAAGTGGCTGCAAGTGATCGGCAGGCTCTCAACGATGCGATCAATCTCATTCTGTGGGAAACGCAACGGCGCGCTCTCCCGATGCCGCACGTCTGCCCCGCTGTAAACCATCGCCCACTCGTGCATGCCCGCGCAGCTAAAGTTGGCCGCCCGTGATTGTGTGAGAGTGAGTAAATTGTGAACCCGCTTGAGCCGCTCCCGCACCTTTGTAGGCATTTTTTCAGGAGCCAATCTGGCAGTTTCTTCGTCTAAATGATAATGATCCGTGCGGAGATGTGAGGCGTCTTCATCGCGGATTTCTGCGGTGTTGTTAGGCCCTGGATGCCATCGTTCAAGTTGGCTGGGAGGGAAGGGGTAGTAGATGAAGAGGAAGTCAGAAACAGGATGCGTCTTCCGCGCCGCCCGCCGTCTCCGGTACGGCACGGTGAACTTCTCCGCGCGCAATCGCTGCGCATGAAAAGGTGATGCCGTATCCGCCGTCATGGAGGTAGCCCGCTACTGTTTTGCTTTTTTCTTAAACGCTGGATTCACCTCTGGAAGCTCCGCCTTGGTTTCTTGAAGAAGCTTATCCATCACCTTATTGAGTTCCTTGGTGATGGCTGGTTTTTTTGCGTAGAGGTTATTCTTTTCCGAAGGATCTTTCTCGATATCAAAGAGCTGAGGTTTCCTCCCCGGCACATAGTACCGGATGAGCTTCCATTTCCCCTGCATGACGACTGTGCCGGGAGTTCCCCCTTGGTTTCCCCAGTGTGGATAATGCCAGAAGAGAGGTCGCTCAGAGGTGTGCTGTGGGTTTTCTAATGCAGATAGGAAGCTAGTGCCATCGATGTGCTGCTTGGGTAGCGTATCAAGCCCCGCTGCTGCAAGAATGGTGGGGAAAAAATCCGTAGAAGTCACCGGGTAATCGCTGGTGCTGTTAGGTTTTGTTTTTCCAGGGAGTCTGGCAATCATCGGCTCGCGGATGCCACCTTCATAGAGCCAGCCTTTGCCAGCGCGCAGTGGAATGTTAGAAGTAGGGGAGCCTTCAGAGGTCGATAGCCCACCGTTGTCAGAGAAGAAGATGACGAGGGTGTTTTCTTCCAGCCCGTTGTCTTTGAGCGATTTTAGAACCTTGCCCACAGCCTGATCCATGGATTCCACCATGGCGGCGTAAATCGCATGTTCTTGCACTAAGCGCACCTTGCGCGGCGGCTCAGAGGCAAATAATGGAGACTCGTTGTTGAGCTGTTGTTTTTTCTTTTTGTATTTCTCAACCAAGTCTTTTCGCCCGATCAGCGGCGTGTGTACGGAGTAGAAGGAGAGGTAGGCAAGAAACGGTTTGTCCTTGTTCGCGGTGATGAACTTTACTGTTTCACTGGCGAGCCGATCCGGTAAGTGCTCGCCGTCTGGGCCGTCCTCTAACTTCGGGTTCCCATAAGGTGAAAAATACTTTTTACCACCATAAGGCCCACCGCGATGAAAGCCGCCTTTGTTGATATCGAAACCATGATCCTCGGGGAATGAACCTTTGCCGCCGAGGTGCCATTTGCCGGCAAAAAACGTGGCGTATCCCTTCGCTTTTAACGCCTCCGCTAGTGTGGTGTGTTTGGCGTCTAACTGATCGATGTATTTTGCTGGGAAAACTGGACGTTTGTTCCAGCGTTTTGATTTTTTAGCCTGCTGCGGTTGTGGCGCGCCAAAGAAATCCGTGTTTTTTGTCCGCGCAGGATACTGCCCTGTTAGAATGGATGAGCGAGTGGGAGAGCACACTGGGCACGCGGCATAAGCACGGGTGAATTTCATGCCTGACTTCGCAAGCCCGTCAAGGTGAGGTGTTTCGTAAAACGAAGAGCCGTAGCAGCCGAGATCCTTCCAGCCAAGGTCATCGGCAAGGATGAAGACCACGTTAAGAGGTTTGGCGTGAGCCGAAAGTGCGAGCAGTGCTGTAAAAAGGAGGGTGAGTTTCATAATCGGTTAGAGTGTGTTTTGGTGAAGCTGAACGGCATCAATATCAATGTGAGGGCAGAGAGTAGGGAATAGACTGGTGAGCTGTGCAAGGTCTCCGCTGGTGTGGATTTGGTAGTGAGGGGGGCTTGTGGAGGTGCCGTTTTGACATAAGCACGCTACACGCTGCGCCACCGCCTCGCCAGTATCTACAATACCCACATCATTGCCCACAACTTTCTCAATCATCGGCCGTAAAAAAGGATAATGCGTGCAGCCAAGCACCAGCACATCCGCACCCGCCTCAGTGAGGGGGAGAGTTTCTTCCTCCACAATCTTACGCGCCTGCGGCGTGTCGAGTTCGCCTGATTCCACAAGCTGCACGAAATTCGG
>JBMYYO010000022.1:0-23199 GCA_049609505.1 Akkermansiaceae bacterium
TGGGTGGCGAACTTCTAACCATCGGGCGATTTGCAGAAGCTCGATTTTTTTACTGAGAGGTTTCCAGAACAGTCGGTAAAACGATGAGCCTAGTGCCAAGATAAGTGCCCCGAAGAGTAACCAGCGAACCGACGTCGGCACTGGAGCAAAGAAAAAATCAACTGCCATGATGATGAGGATGGCGGTCAGGGTGATGGTTAGCACGCTGAGGATGCCACGGGAGATTTGTAGCCTCCGGACGCGCTTGAGAACGGCGCGGAGATTGTCCGTGATCTGGGTGGGCAGGTTATCTTTCATGTTGGTAGCTTGTTGAGCGTTAGGTAGTTTAGAGGTAAAAGCGGTTTAAGGCAACCCTCCACTTCGGCGCATGATCCATTCAAGGGTAAGAGTAGCAAACAGAATGAGAAGTAGTATCCAGTGATCCCACAGGGTGGTTTCCCGCAGTTCCTGGCGCGTCTCATCTCCGGTGAGAAAGAGTGAGGGAAGGGAGGAGAGGGTGTCCGCTGTTATGACGCTGCCGCCGGATAATTCTGCCATGGTTTCTAACAAGGGGAGGTTGAGGGTTGTTTCTGAAAGCTCCACCGGACTAGTGGCACCAATCACTCTGGCGGATGTGGCGACATTCTTGGAGAGGTTGTCTGCTTTTTCCCCTTCGAGGGTGATTTGGTAATTGCCGAGCTTGGGGAATGGTCCAGCGAGTGCTTGGTGAAGTCCATTTGAGTCCTCCACATAGGTCAGTGGAATGGTGGCAACTTTCTCTCCATCCACTGTGATGTGAGCGCGCAGGGTGTCATCCTGCACGGGTGTGAGTTTTTCATCACGGAGCCGGGCGGTGATCTTTATCTGATCATCTCCTGAATAGCTTAATTGATCAGTGCCGAGGCGCACACCACCGCTGCCAGAGCGGAGATTGGGGCCAGCACCCCAGCGCACAAGTTGCCCCCAAAACCGGTGGTGATGGGTGTCTCCAACGCCCTCACGGAGTCTCCAGCTACGGTCGGTGAGGAGCGCGGCAATCTTGCCGTTACCGAGTTGCTGGGTGACGAGTAGAGCATTTCGCGCTTCGTTCTGCTTGCGTGCCGCGAGGTCGGCCAGAGCGGAGTCAAGTGACTTTGCATTGGCAGGTGTGGTAGGTTGCTTGCCTTGAGTCTCCTGAGCCATCAGTAGCACTTCGGCATTGGGTTTTACCCCAGTGATTGGGTGTCTCCAGCGGAGCGATGGGAACTTGGCCCAGAGCTGTGTGTTTTCTAGGCGGCTATCGGATTGCGCCGTGATGGTATGGCTCCTGCCTTCGCTGGTGAGTGCCATTCTAAACTCCTTGCCGGAGGTGCTAAAGTAGTTCCGAGAAGAGACGGGGTATTCGACGGGAATGAGAGTTTGTGCAGTTTTGTTAGAATAGGCGTGGGGCATCCAGCGAGGTCCGGCGATGCTGATGAATAGCGCGCCGCGTTGCTCAACACAGCCTTGGATGTACTTCCACTGCTGGCCGTTAATTGACTCTGGTGAAACATCACCCATGATGATTACATCAAACTTTCTCCACTCCTCTTCGCTGACCGGAAGTGTGGTTGCGCGGGCTTCGCCAAACGGACGAGCCGCTGAGGCGGCAATGGTTTTCTGCTCCTGCCCTGTGATGCGATCTGGATTGAGCAGCACGTATTGCAAGTGGATAGATTTATCCCGACCATAGAACAAGTTACGCAAATAGCGGAACTCCCAGCGTGCGTGGGACTCAATGATAAGGACGTTTGTGCGTGCATCGGTGACGGCGGTTTCAAACTCCCAGGAATTATTGTTAGAAAATTTCTCGCCTTTGAGCGCAGACATTTCAATGCGGTATGCACCCACGCCGCCTTTCTCAGGCGTGTGGCGAAACTTCACTTCCTCGCGGTGGCGATCTTGGGGGATGGTGATGGTGCGCTCCTCTAACAGATCATCTCCGCGAAGCAGGCGAACTTTAGTTTTTTCCCCCCGGAAGCCATCGAACTTCAAGCGGGCAGAAACTCTAATCCTATCGCCAAGATAAACGGCATCTGGTGTGTTCACGGAAAGAATGGCGGCATCGCGCGGTGGCTTATCACTTCCCGTTGGTAAGATCCCGATGGGCGCATCAAGGATGCCGAACCGGCGTGCCACATCCTCCACCCGTGACGGGCGATTATGGCGGCCATCGCTGATGAGCACTACCCCGCCCAAATTATCCGCAGGCACTTGCTCAAGCACGGTGGAGAGAGCTTCTGCTAGATCTGTGGCCTGATCCCAACCTTCTGCAGTGGCGTCGCCCGGGTTGAGGGTTTTACGTGCGGCGCGCAGGGTGCGCACATTGATCTTTCCTTCTAACTTCTCATGCAGTCCACTCTTCTCTAATGCCCGCTGCCCTAGCTCACTGCGGGTGAGCGATTCATCATCATCCTTGAGGTGCATGGAGGCGGAGTCGTCAATAAGTACTACTACTTCACGAAGAATTTCTCGTTCCACGAGCCTGCTCCACACCGGCTGAAGCAGCATCCACAGCAGCCCCAATAAGGCAATCAACCTAAGGGTGAGTAGCCAGCGACCGCGCTTAGCGGTGACAACGCCACGCTCGTAACGGTAGAGCTGATAGATCGCCTCTGCGGCTAGTGTGCCGATTATGGCGACGGTGGTGATGTCCCAGCTAGTAGCAAATTCTAACACCTTGCCGATCATGGAAAACACCAGCCAAAGGAGGAAAAATACCGCTACCAAACGTGCTGCGCTAAAAAGGATAAAGCGAATCATGATGCCTCTCCTTTCACGCGATTGAACTCAGCCATGAAGCGTTGATCAGAATCATCATCATTCTTAAAGTCAATTTTCACCTCTTCTCCTGCGCGGCGGGATTTGGAGATCCAGCGCGCTAGAGCCACCTCTAACAATAGGAGTGAGAACGCCGCCACGGCCAAAAGTTTCCAGAGTTCCTCGCCGAAACCTTTACCGCTTAACACGGCGAGAACATCATCGCGATTTCTAACATCGACCACGTCCAGATGTTTCTCAATCAGTGCTCGGTCATCGTCATTGAGCGGTGTGAGGCGGCTCTCAGCCACGTCACGGGTGACGACCATTGGGATCTTGCTGCCAGGTTTTGCTAGGAGGGCATCCGCAGCTCTGCTGGGCACGGTCATCTGATAAACACCCGGAGCAGCAGTGCCCTCAACGGTGAATTTCATGCCGCGCCTTCCAGCTTCTAGGCGTCCGATGCGTTTCATTCCGAGGGGATCGATCACCTCGGTGGTGTCTAACAATAGCTCTGCGCCGCTGTCTTCATTGACGGGTGGAAAAAGCACGGAGGAGGGGAGGATGGAGCGGCTCCCGCCTGGAGGGGTCCAGAAGAGCTTGGCAAAGGACTCGCCCCATGACTCCTCGTAGTTGACGGTGATGTTGACCATTTTTCCTGCCTCAAGAGTGACTTTGCCAACGGTGCTGGAGCCTTGCTTGGCCCAGAGGATGCGCTTGCCGTTGATCTCTAATTCTAACTGATCATCCACCTCCGCTTGGAAGGTGTATTCGCCAGATGCGGCGGGTAGCAATCTGCCAGTCCAGCGAACTGCAAAGCGGTCTTTTGGAATTCGGCTGTCTGGTGAGCCACTTTTCCAATTGAAATTAATAGTGGGATCAATACGCGTGAAGGCGGGAGTGTGGGATGTTTTATTGCCCCGGAAATACTCGCCCTGCAGTCCCCCTCCGCCGGGTAGGATGAGGGTAGGGCTCCAGCTTGCTTCCATGTTGAGATTCACCCCGCTGGCTCCAGCTAACCAGGTGATGATCTCGTGCACGAATGGCACAAAAGACTCCTTGCCAGGGAGGTTTCCACTGCGGCTATCGAAGCCAGTGGTAGCCATCATTACTCTGCCTTGACCGTAGTTTTTAGCTGTGAGAAACGGCTCGCCGTTTGCGTAGCGAGCCACCACATAGCGGGATGAATCTTCCTGCTCTGAGGAGCGGTAAACGTAAACCATAGCGCGCCCAATATCACTCTGCTTCTCATTGCTAAACAACTTGAGCGCGGCGTGGTCGAAGGTTTCCTCGGCGGGTGAAATACCGTCTTTTTCTGTTTGTGTCTTACCGAGCTGAAGCGGAAGCACCTGGCCATCGCCACCTTGCCATGCATTGTAAAATGACTCGTCAGCACGCTGCCCAGAGAGCACAAGGAGGCCGCCTCCGTTTGCGACGAACTGCTCGATCTGCTGCGCCACACTAGCTGGAAGCCGAGGCACATCCGCTAGCACAATCACGCTGTTAGGCGCGATCTCTTTTAGATTGGCAACTTCCGGTGCCGTGATCACAACTGGCTCCATGAGGTAATCTGATTTGGTTTTCCCGTCTCTAACAAGATCAGCGGCTGGTGCTAAGGCGAGTGCGGTGAAGCCCGCTGCACGTTCGAAAAAACTACCCGATGGATTACCATCGACGAGGATTACGGGCAGGCGCTTCCGTGCGATGACGATGCGTTCGAACCGATCATCCTCTGGTAAGTCATCCTTTACATCAATGTGTGCCATCACCACCTGTGCGCCCACGGTTTTGAACCGATGTCTAAACTCGACGGTTTCTTGCTGACCGGGGACGAGCTGGCCAACGTGCTCATCTGCGGAAACCTCACTGCCGTTGACGGTGAGTTGGATTTTGCCGGGTGTTATAGCTGCGTTGCCCGTGTTCTCCACGGTGACGTAAAGGGTGGCCGGCCTGTCCGTGCCGATCACTTCACGTGACATGTCAATACTGCTGATTGCTACGTTGCGGAGGTCTTCTGGCGGAGGGAAGCTGCGCACCATGAGGCGTGGCTTGCGTGGTAGTGAGTCCATGGCATCTGCTAGTGACGACCAAGCGGATGGGCTATCGGTGCGCCAACCAATGCGCTGGCTATCAGAGAGGACTAGGATTTCTTTGCCGGTGTTTTCGCCTTGCGCCAAACTAAGCGTAGCTACGCCGAGGGCGTCCTGGGCGCGGAACGGACCACCGACCGGACGGAGCTGATCGAGCACCTCTAACACATCAGCGCGGTGGGTCAGTGGAGTGGCGGTTTTTAGCTCAGGCGCTGGCCCACCGAGGATCACTGAGAACGCCGTGCCACGGGGTGAGTTTTTAACAATTTCCCGAGCCTCCTCGATAGCTGCTTCAAAGGAGGTTTGGTTTCCTTGTGGCAAAGTCATGGAGGTGGAGGCATCGATCACTAATGCCACATCACGCCCTCCTTCGAGCCGGAAGCGCTTTAAGTTTAAGCGCCTTTCCCACACTACCGCTGCGATAGCGAGCAGGATGCAGACCACACCAATCAAGCGCACTAGCCAGCGAGGTTTGCGATCAGACAGCACCACGGAGCCAGCGATCGCTGCCACGCCGAGCAAAGATAATGGTAAAACCACGACCCAGGGCACTGATGAATTTGGCGGCACGAAGGGGCGGGCGATAGCTAGAGCGATTAGAGCTAGCAGCAGGCAGCGGGTAGCCATCAAGAGCATATCCTCCCACTCCATGCGCCGTTTTCGCATCGCTACGGTATCAAATAAAAATCGCATCGCTCCCCAGTCGAGCGGCTTAGCAGCCTGCCGGCGGATCAGATGCAGAATGATCGGAATGAGCACCCCTGCCAAACCAGCCAGCAATATGGAATTAAGAAATAGCATCTTCTATCTGCGCGCGTGCATTCGTTTGCCAACATACTTGATTAAGGTGTCTTGCAGCGGCGTTTTGGTGGTCACTGGGACGTAGTCTGCCCGCAGCTTTCCGCAGGAAACTTCCATCGATCTAACGAATTCCTGCAGCCTCTCAAGATACGCAGCCCGCACGGCTTGAGGATCAATCTTGAGCATCGGCTCCACGTTTTCTAAATCTCGAAACCTCTGGAAGTCTTTGAATGGAAACGTCAGTTCTTCCTCTGCTAAGACGTGGAAAACAACCAGTTCATGCTGGCGGAAATCAAAGTGGTGCAATGCTTCTGTCATCGCCTTGGGATCGTCAAAGAAATCACTCACCAGCACTACGAGGCCACGGCGTGGGATGCGCTCTGCCACCTCGTGCAGCACGCCCGCTATTTCAGTTTCCTCACCAGGTGTGGACTGCCAGAGGGCATCGAGGATGCGCCGGACTTGGCTCGGGCGGCTGGCGCTGCGGAGTTGGGATTTGATTTCGCTATCGAAGGTGACAAGCCCCGCACTGTCGCCTTGCTTAATATAGAGGTAAGAAAGCGCGGCTGTTAGATGGCGTGCGTAGTCGAACTTTGAGCAAGCTACGCCATCGATCTCCGCGGCTTGGTTGCCGGTGAATTTCATCGAGCCAGAAACATCCACAGCGAAGGTGACTCGCAGGTTTGTTTCCTCGATGTATTGTTTGATCACATTGCGATCATTCTTCGCCATCACCCGCCAATCGAGGTTGCGCGGATCATCACCGGGTGAGTACTCACGGTGCTCGGCGAACTCCACGGAGAAACCTTTCTCTGGGCTGGTGTGTTTCCCTGTTAGGGTGCCCTGCATCCGTTTGCGAGCTAGCCACTCCAGCTTGCGCAAAACGGCCATCGTCTCCTCGGGCAGGAGCGCCATGCTTTCTGGGAGCTGGAGGGAGTTTGCCATCTAACAAGTTAGCGATATTATACGGCCAAATCTTCCTTGGGGGCGAGCTCCTTGAGCAGCATATCCACAATCTCATCACTGGTAACACCAGCCGCCTCTGCGTTGAAGGTAGTCAGCACTCGGTGGCGTAGCACTGGCTTGGCAACTGCTGCTACATCGCCAGTGGTGGCGTGGAATCGACCTCGTAGCACCGCATGTGCCTTAGCTGCCGAGATCAAGCTGATACCCGCACGGGGGCCAGCACCCCAGCCAACCATATCCTTTACGAAGCTCGGTGAGGCTGGATCTTTAGGACGTGTGGCACGCGCTAGCTTAGCGGCAAAGTCAATCACATGATCGCCCACGGGGACGCGGCGCACCATCTTTTGAAGTGCTATGATGTCTTCCGCATTCATTAGTGGTGTGACCTTGGTGTCGGTAGGGCTGGTGACGCGGCGGATGATTTCTCGCTCTTCGTCTTCGCTTGGGTAATCGACCACGATGTTAAACAAAAATCGATCTAACTGAGCTTCCGGAAGCGGATACGTGCCTTCCTGCTCGATAGGGTTCTGAGTGGCTAATACAAAAAACGGCTCGGGCAGTGGGAAGGTTTTCTCGCCCACTGTGACGTGGTGTTCCTGCATGGCCTCCAGCAAGCTTGCCTGTGTTTTTGGAGGAGTTCGGTTAATCTCATCTGCCAACACCATATTGGCAAAGATGGGGCCGTGCACAAAACGGAAGCCACGCCTGCCAGATTCTTGATCCACCTCTAACACATCCGTGCCTGTGATGTCAGAGGGCATGAGGTCAGGGGTGAACTGGATGCGCTTGAAGCTCAGATCAAGTGCCTCACTCACTGTTGAAACGAGGAGGGTTTTGGCGAGTCCGGGCACGCCGACGAGTAATGCGTGCCCGCGGCATGAGATGGCCATCAGCACCTGCTCCACCACATCCGCTTGGCCGACGATGACTTGTGAGAGTTCTTCCTTCATCCGTTCATAGACGGCGTGAAGTTTTTCTACAGCTTGCTTGTCACTGATTTCGCTTTCCTGAGTTTCCATAGTTCTATTGCGCCACCGAATTACCCTTATGGCAACTCATTGCTCAAAAAAACTATACCCCAGACCATCGAGGGGATCTTTCAACAACTTGCGCCCTTATTGATATGGGCTTCTAAGTTATTTACACCTGCCGAGGATAGTAAGCACGTAGCCAGTGCCGTAGGCGTAGTGGTAATTATAAAGCGGGTAGTCCCACCATGAGCCATTTTTTTCCTGCTTGGAGATCATTAGTGCGGCAAGTTTTTTATTCCATGCAGCTTGTTCTTGCTCTGGGAGCATGGAGATGCACTCCGTGGCGTAGTAGTGACCGTAGTAGTAAAAGTAGCCAGCAACGGCAGCAGGTGCTTCGTGTGGCACGGGGCGTTTTCTGCCCATATCTAGCCAGCCATTACGCTTGAAAAGCCGATCAAGCCATGTGCGTAAAACATCGTCCGTCACGGCTTGATCACCCAGCACTCGGCAGGCTGAGTTACATGCTTGGGACCGGCCTAACGAACCGGCTGGACGATTGATTAGTGCGCGTGGGCGGTAGCGGTGATCGCGTGAATAGACGTAGGAGAAGTCCGTGGTGCGCTGTAGCTTCATGCTAGCTAAGCTGCGCTTCATCAGCACGGGCGGCAGGGTGAGTCCCATGGTTTTTGCGGCATCATCCATGGCTAGTACAGCCGTAGCTGTGGTGAAGCTAGTGGGGAGTCCTGATGGCTTGGCAGTGTGGCCATCAAAGTCCAAATACCCCCAGCCTCCGTTTACGTCCTCATACTTGGCAAGTTTATCAATCTGGATTTGCGCTTGGCGTTTGTACTCAGATTTTTTCTGTGGGTCCTTGCTGTTGCGGTGCAGAGAAGCTAGAGCGCGGAGTCCGTAAGAGTGCGCCCAAACATTATACGTTGCAGTGCGGTTGATGCTGCGTTGCATGGGCAGCACCTTGAGCAGCCATGCTTCACCTTTGGCGATGGCCGCGATGGTGGCAGGTCTGCGGTCGCCACACTCTAACAATCCATGAAGGGCCAATGCGGAGCTAGCGGTGTGGAAGGCCTGATGGCCATCCGGGAGGGGAGAAAAAATATTCAGACCCTTCGTCTTATGAGCGCTGCCCCAGGAGCCGTTTTCGTTCTGATGAGAAACAAGAAAGTCCACTCCTTTGGTGATCGCTTGTGCGATGGCTGCATCACTCGGCTGCGCAGCCGCTGGTGCTGTCGCCTTATCTTGCGCAACCAGCGGGGTAGCCATTGGTGAGGCGAGTAAAGTGGCGATGAGCAGTGAGCGCAGCATGATGGTAGAGCGTGGGTGTAGAGTGGTTCTAGAGGTTACTTAACGATCACTTGGCCTTTGTTTAAGCCCTTGGTGATCACTACGGTATCGGCATTGTATGCTCCGATTTCTACTGGTCGGGTGGCTGTTTTCCCATCGGCTTGTTTGACTTTGACTGTGTGTTTTCCATCGCTGCTAGTACCGAGGTAAGAGGCGGGGACGAGGAGTGCCTTGGGGAGATCTGTGCTGGTGATTTTTACTGTAGCCTTCATGCCAGGCACAATGGTTAGATTCTTTGTGGCAGTAGTTGTTAGGGTGACGCGGTAGGTGCCGTCCGCTTCTGGATGAGTAGCAACGGAGCTGGCTGTGGCCGCAATCTGGCGGTAGCGATTCAAGTGTGTGATGGCAAACCCCTTGTCTCCCTCGGAAACTTGCGCAAGCTGGTTTTCACCGATGAAGGATGAGAGCTGAAGAGTGGCACCCGCAGGAATGAAGGTCATCAGTGTGGTGTGGGCAGGGAGTTTCCCACCTACCTTGAGTACCTTGAGAGCCGTGGCTGTGCTCCAGCGGCCGTTCTCCATGCTACCGTAGTAAACACGACCATTCTCAGGTGCGGTGATGTTCATCATGGCGCGGTCAGCTTTGGCTTTGGCGAGCTTGGTAACGGCTTCTGCGTCATCTTTGGCGGCTTTGGCAACGGCGATTTGCTTGAGCTTGAGGTCGCGTGGAAGTTTCTCCTTGGCTCCTGCATTGGCGATTTTTGCGCTTTCTGCTGTTAGCTGCATGTTTTTGAGTTTACGAGGGATGTAGGTTTTTAGTGCAGCATCGGCTTCGATTTTAGCTGACTTGAGGGAAAACTTGGCACGGTCCACAGAATTACGAGTGCGGATGAGAATGATCTCTTCTGTTTCTTCGGTTTTGTTGTCCTCGCCATACATTTTTTCCAACTGCTTGAGCTCTTCCATTTGGTAAGCGAGCATCAGTTCGGCGCGTTTGACGGAGCGTTTGGTTTCCTCAATCTCCTTGGCGTGGCCGATGTTGGTGTACCACTGAAGGTTTTCTGCCGCTTCTTTTTCAGCACGCTCATAGGCAGCTAGGCTACGTGGAGTGGTGATCTCTAACTGGGCAAGCTCATGCTTCGCTTGGGCGAGGTTTAGCTCCGCTGTGGCACGCGCTTTTTCCGTTGCTGCCAGATACTTGTCCGCCGCTTCGGTATCGATGCCGATTAAGGTGTCTCCTTTTTTAACCACTGCCCCCTGGCTGACCAGAGAGGTGATGGTGAAGTCCGTCCAAACTTTGGGGGCAATAGAAATAGGCTGGGATTTGGTGGGGAGGAAAATGGCATTGAGTGAGGTTTCTGCCTTAAAGGGCTTTTCCTCGACGGTGTGTTCATCTGCTAGGGCTACGCCTTGAGACAGAGCTGCCAATGCTGAAAATGCGGTGAGTGCAATGATGTGTTTCATAGATAAAAGTGGGAGACTCGGATAGTTTAATTGAGAGTAGAGCGGTTCGGTCGGTTGTATTTGGTTTAGAAATTGCGTTTGCGTGCTAGCCAGATGGTGTGTGAGCGGCGTTTGTTCCCTCGGTGAGAGGCGGCTACGGCATTTTCGCTGACATCAAAGCCAACCTTGCGTAGTGTTTTGGTGAAGGCCTTGTCCGAGCGGGCGGACCAAACAGCCAGAATGCCTCCGCCTTTGAGAGCATTCTGGATCTCACGCAGACCATTGATACTGTAAAGGGAGTCATTGTTTTTCCCGTGGAAGGCAGAAGGGCCGTTATCGACGTCTAACAAAATAGCATGATACTTCCCGCTCGCCTGCCGAATAATCTTCTGCACTGGCTGAAGCTGGATTGAAATGCGCTCATCATCTAACAATCCTGGATTGAGGTGTGAGAGGTGGCTGCGGTTCCAATCGACAATTGCAGGAGTCAGCTCAGCAACGGTAAAGACCGCTCGTTTCTTAGTTAGCGTCTCGGTGGCGGCCTTGAGGGTGTATCCCATGCCGAGTCCGCCCACTAGGATTTGTGGCTGTTTCACAGGCTTGAAAGGCCCGCATGCCAGCTCCGCCAGCGTTTCCTCAGAGCCATGTGAGTAGCTGGTCATTAGCTGTTCGCCGTTTGAGCAAATCAGCCAAGTACCATCGTGCTCAATCAACTCCAAGGGCTCTCCCTCAGGTGTGGTTGTTTCTGCTACTTTGACGTATGGTTTCATCGAGAATGATAGAGAGTGATATGGAAATGCTGTGCGGTTGCTTGGATTCCAGCGTTTGAGTTGATGAGCGCTCCGCAGCGGGGCGGGAGTGTGGAGAAAAATCGCAAACAGTGCAAGCCATAGGAAGAGTTGGTTTTCTTAAATATTAAAAGTTGCTAAATAAATGCTTGAGTGTGCTAGGGTGTGAGTGTTTTCTAACAGAGCAACAACACGTTATCACTATGTTTACCAATAAGGAGTCTTTGCTCGATAAAAAACCCCTGCTTACTCTAGCTCTGTTAGCAGCGGTCTCACTATCTGCCACTGCGCAGAATGCCCCAAAGTCTGATTGCTATCTGCCGGAAGATTTTTTTATCGGAACGAACTTGGAATACTCCAAGCACATGCTCTCCCTACAGCGTGGTGTGACGGATAAGACCAGCTACCTTCTCAATGCCCTTGCGGAAGGGCAGCTTAAAACGGGAAAGCTTTATCTCTCTGGGCACGCTTCATTTTCTCACTACATGGAGCGCACAGACGTAGCGGGTAAATTCCCCATCCTTGGTCGTTTTCCAGACCAGCACACAGCCACTGACAAGTCTGCCAACGAGAGCACCATTGATAATATTAATCTCTCTCTGACCTACGCGCCCACTGAGTGGATATCACTCTACCTCGGCGGCATCTACACAGAGCTAGAGTTTCCCGGGCAGGATGAGAAGCAACTGCGTGAGGCATATATAACCTTCGGAAACCTCAGTGAAACTCCATTCTATCTATCGATTGGCCGCAAGACTGTGAATTTCGGTAACATGCAGTCCTATAACCCAACCACCCACACAGTGACCAATCACTTCTACCGCACAGATACCGATGACATCGCGGTCGAGTTCGGCTATCTAACGAAGGATTGGCATATCAGTATGACCGCCATCGATGGCAACCGCCAGCTGCGTGTAGCTGATTCCACGTCCGATAGCTCGTTTGGAAACTTTGCCATCAGCGCACAGAGAAACTTCAAGGTGAATGACTGGGATGTGTCCGTTGGCGCAGGATACATCAACAGCACCATCTACGATAGCGATGCAGCAAATCACCCCGGTGTAAACCCTGATCCACTCACGGAGCGCGATCGTAACGGTGCCTATGATCTCTGGGTAGAAGCCCGCAAAGATAAGTGGTCTCTGATGGCAGAATACACCAAAACTGAGCGTGCATGGCCTGCCACAGGGCGTGCCGTGGAGGCAATCACCCTGCAGGCTGCCTATGACACTGAGCTATGGGCAAAGCCCACTCGTTTCTCCCTCGCCTACGGTCGTGGTCAGCAAGGTCACTCAAGCGATGCCTTCTACGAGCTTGAGCAGCTTGCCGCAGGAGCAGAAATGTGGGTGACTCCGAATTTCTCCATCAGTGCTGAGTATGTTTACAACCGAGCCTTTGTGCCGTTGATCATGATTTCCCGCGCCTCTGACCCTGGTGTGGATACACACACATTTATTCTTAGCGGAAAGTTATTTTTCTGATATCTTACGTCTGTCGGAACGAACGACATAAATTATCTATGAAAACATCCACCAAATTCCTCGTCGCCCTTTTGGGTCTAGCTGCCATGGCTCTCTCATCCTGCAACACCTTTGACGGTTTTGGCCGTGACCTGCAGAGCGCAGGCAGTACTATTTCTGGCTCTGCACGCCAGTAAACAGTAGGTCAATAAAGCAACCTTACCCAAGGCCTCCCATTGAAAGATGGGAGGCTTTTTTTGCAGCACTCCATGCCCTCACACGGGGCATCTAGCAAAAAAACACTACACTACGCCGTCACAGCACCGCGGGTGTCATCTAGGCCGGATTTCTCAAGGTAGTAATCATAGCCGCCTGCATAGCGGGTTAGTTTCCCAGCATCCACGTGCAGGGTAGTTTCTGCAAGGTTGCGGATGAAGTGCACATCGTGTGAGATGAAAACAAGCGTTCCCTCGTAGTGCCTGAGTGCCTGGAGCAGTGCTTCAATGGAAATGATATCAAGGTGAGTGGTAGGCTCATCCATCAAGAGCAAGTTGGGTGGATTCACGAGGAACTTCACTAGGTTGAGGCGGGATTTTTCACCACCGGAAAGGACACGGATTTTTTTGTGCACATCAGCACGGCGGAAGAGGAAGGAGCCGAGGATGGAGCGGGCTTCGTCCTCGCGCATGTCGCCACCGCTGGCCATCACTTCTTCAAGTACAGTGTTGGCTTCATCCATGGACTCCGTCCGGTGCTGGGAGTAGTATCCGAGCTTGGTGTTGTAGCCTGCTTTACGGGTGCCGTTTTGGAATTCCAGCTGCCCGGCAAGGATCTTGAGAAGGGTGGATTTACCAGCACCATTCGGGCCGACCAAAACCATGCGGTCACCTCGCTCGATGGTGAGGTCTAGGCTGTCATAAATGACTTTTTCCCCGTAAGCCATGTGGACTTTTTCTAGCTCAATCACTTTCTGGTTAGAACGTGTAGGCTGGGGGAAGTTAAACTTGAACACCTTGCGCGGAGCGATGGGCTTGGGGAGACGTTTCATTTTTTCCAGCTGCTTGACCCGGCTTTGCACTTGCGCGGCCTTGGATGTCACTGAGCGGAAGCGATCAATAAACTCCTGCACACGCTCGATCTCTTTATTCTGGTTCCGGTAGGCCTGCACCTTCTGTTGGTAGCGTTTGTTACGCTGCTCAAGGTAGGAGGTGTAGTTTCCTGTGTAGGAGATGAGTTTTTCCTCGTCGATTTCGTAAACGGTTTCAATCAAGGCATCCATGAAATCGCGGTCGTGCGAGATCATCAGCAGTGCACCCGGGTAGTTCATTAGGTAGCGTTGCAGCCAGATGAGTGCCATGAGATCGAGGTGGTTCGTTGGCTCATCAAGCATTAGGAGGTCAGGCTCCATTACCAGAAGTTTGGCAAGGTGGGCACGCATGATCCAACCACCGGAGAACTTGCGGGCGGGTTGCCCAAAGGCCTCTTCTTCAAAGCCGAGACCGGCAAGGATTTTTTTAGCCTTAGGCTCTAGCTGGTAGCCGTTTGCGGCATCAAAGGTGTCTTGCGCTGAGTGGTATTCCTTACTATCCGTCGTGCCAGCAGCTTCGTGCTCGCGGAGGTCTTTGATCGCCTTGGTTAGCTCGGGTGTAATGCCGATGGCGATTTCGAGAATGGTTTCCTCACCGGGATCGCCAGCTTCCTGCGCAAGGTAGCCAGTGATGGCATACTCATCGCGATCCACATTCCCCGTGTCAGCCTCTTCTTCGCCGAGGATCATCTTAAAGAGAGTGGACTTGCCAGCGCCGTTAGGACCTACCAGAGCAACGCGTTCGCCCCAGTTGATGGTCATATCTGCATCTTCAAAAAGAGTACGTCCGCCGACAGTTTTAGTGAGTTTTCGAATGGTGAGCACGGCGCGTGCTTAGGGGGATACGGGGAGTTTGTCACCTGTAAAAGGAGGGAATCTGACTTGGATAAATGGCATTAGGCACTCTTTTCTTAAAGAAACGCTTGTCAGTCCAAGCAGTAAAATGTTAATTAATGAGCACTATGTCAGAAGAAAACCAAGACAACGCACCAGCCCCTGATCAGTCCGCTCCACCCGCAGCTCAAACTCCTCCACCCGCTGGGCCGCCTACAGGTGCTCCTGTTCCTGGCGCAGATAAAAAAATGCTCGCTGGTTTACTGGCGATTTTCCTTGGTGCCTTTGGGGTTCACAAGTTTATCTTGGGATACAAAAATGAAGGTATCATCATGGCTGCTGTTTCTGGTGGCTCAATTGTGCTGGGTGTCCCGCTGATGTTTATTGGCATCGGTGTGTTCTGCTTCTTCATTCCTTGGGCCATCGGCATCGTCGGTTTGATCGAAGGAATCATGTACCTCACCAAATCGGATGAGGAGTTTGTGAATACATACATTACCAACAAGAAGCCTTGGTTCTAAGCCGCCCTTTTACAGGCTCAAAACTTCTACCTATTTTTTCATTGCGCTACCTCGGCCTCTGCTTAAACTCGCACTCGACTATGAAAACTACGATCCAACTTCTCGCCCTCGCAGCTCTTGCGCTCATTTCCTCTTCTTGCTGTGGTCTGCTTCCCTGTGGTAGCTCACTTTCCGCTCAGAAGGAAGTAACCACCTACTCGGAAACATCCCGCACTGTATATACTGGTAAGTCCTCTCACGAGGTAACAGACCGTGTGCCACACACCAAGACAGTTCGCGTTTCTCACTGCTGTAACAAGTGTGGCTCAAGCTTCTGCCCTAAGCCACAGTGCTGCGGCATCGTCAGCAAGTCTGTTCTTGCACGCGCCACTGCACAAGGCGGCACAGGTGAGCCACAAATTGGTCTCATCCCAACCATGAAAACGCTCGCTGAGTAAGTTTTCTGAAAAACTAATTTTTGCACAACAGGCCGTAGCTCTTCGTGAGTTACGGCCTGTTTTTTCTGGAGCATGCGTTGTTGTTCCTGTGGACATGAAGCATTGACCATTATTGTTCAGTAACCCCTACACTTACGCGGAAGAAAATGGGCAAGGAAGTGTTTGTATCAAACTCATAGGTGACCCGTTCCCAGATAGAGTCAATGAACTCTATTTCTGGATTGGCAATGATTGGTTGCCATGACGCTAGGTCATTACAGCTTTCGGGGGTGTAGCTGATACTTGGGGTGCTGCTTTCACGTCTGCGAATGAATTGGAAATAAATAATATCCATCTCAATCCAGACACGAGGTAGCCCAGAGGAGCCATTCTCTGTTAGCTGGCTAGCCGCAGATGGCTGAAGAATATCCCCAGGGTTGGGTGCTAGATTAAAGGCATACTTGAGGAGGTTAGGGATGCCATCGCCAGATGGATTGAGGAGGTCTGCACTGCCGTTGTTAGGCAGTCCATGAAGCTCTCTCCACAGATCCAGCGGGGGGCGCTTCAAGGCTCCCATGAGCGCAATGTCGAGCCCCTGTCCACCAATCGCTGCTCCCTCGTAGTTGCTTTGCCCGTGGAAATATATACGGAAAGTCACAGGTGCCGTTACACCCTGCAGCTCGGGCACATCAGCCAGAGGAGCTGAGAAAAGTGGGTTGTTGTTAAACGATCCAGTCCGTTCACCTAAAACGGCGATGGGTGAGGTGAAGTTTCCGCCAGCAACGCTCCATGCGATTCCTGTGCCGCGCGGGTCGGTGGTGTTTCCTGAGAAATTCTGGAAGCCAGGACGGTAGTCGAGAGATGATACACTCAGAATTTGCCCCTGCGATGGTGTCACGGTAAACTCGCAGTAGTGGCCATTGCTTGCTGCATCAGCGAGTGTGTTTCCCCAGTTGGTAGAGACCCCGAGGAAACAATCATCTGGCCCCCAGCCTGAAGCTCCAAAATCTGGCCCTCGGCTAAGATTGCTGGCACTTGCGCGTGCACTCGTCAGATAGGGGGCGGAGGTGCTTACTCCATTGCTTGCACCGGCGAAGTCCCATGCCGCGATCGCCGCCGTGTCACTTGCGCCAAAGGGAAGGGCTGCTATTTCGTTAGATGGTAAACCAGCTCCGTTAGAATTCAGTGCTTGCACGGTGAAGTAGTAGGTGGCTCCGTTTTTTAGACCACTCAGCTGGTGGTTGTTAGACGGGGTGATTTCGATAAATTCATCCAGTTTGCCAGATTCAAAACCATAGCGAATTCGATATCCCGTGGCACCTGTGACCTCAGACCAATTGAGTAGGATCGTGGCATCACCATCGGCTGCGGAGAGCAGGATTGGAGAACTCAGAGTGGACGGCTGGATGATTTCAGCCGAGGTGATATTAACCCCACCTCCGAGTGCTTTTACTTTGAGTGTGTGTCTTCCAGGAGAGAGGCTCAGAGCAGTTCCTAAGATGTTTCCTGTTGTTCCTTGATGGATAGTAGTGGAGCCATTGAGAGTGACGCGGACATCGCCTGCTCCTGCTGTGATGATGTTCAAATGGTAGATTGCTGCGCGCTCGGTAATCACATCCCATGTTATCCAGTCTCCTGATGTTAGATTAAGAGCGTTTACTCCGCCACTTTCTATTGCGCGGTTTTGCCACGTGAGCTGGCTTGGCAGAAAGACGCCGTTGTTAGGGAAGCCTGGCAGGGTGGACGCCTCTGCATCCCAGCCTTGCACCAAGGGCCAGGCGTGAGAGTTTAGAGAGCCCTCCTGCCGTACAGGTTCGTTATACGTCGGCCACGTGGTGTAGGTTCCCAAGGTGAAGTTGTAGCCACCTGCACGATGGAAAATGGAGATGGTATCTCGCATAGCCTCGGCTGCGCGCGGATCGTAGTATTTTGCTGCTTCCTGCACAGGTGAGGCACCGCTGTCACCACCGATTGACCAGCCATGTTCGTAGGTCATGTGTTTAAGCCCGTAGGCTGATGCCCAGCGTGCATCGGACCGGGTAACTTGCACGTAGTCTCCCCCAGCTGGTTGCCCATTGGCCTCTCCATTGTCGGGGATGCCTGCTGAGAACAGGGCATCTGGTGTGGTGATGATAATGTCATCAAGAAATACCATTTGGTTACCTGCTGTGCTTGTACCCTCAATGCGCAAAGTAATGGTTTGGCCTGGTGCTACGGTAAAAGTTTCGGTGAAAAAATAGTCACCAATCCACCAAAAAATCCTCTGCCACGGGAAGTTGGGATTGTACTCCTGAGGTTGGCCACTTGGCCCCGTGTAGGTGATTTCTTGGCTGCCCGCGAGAATACGGATTTCCTGTTGATCCGGCGTGCCTGCTTGATTTTGTGTCCTGCGCACGCCACGAAATCCCAGCCCATAAGTAGAGCTAGTGGCATCTGCGGGCGCGGTAAACTGAATTTCTATGGCTCCATTAGTGCCATTGATACCTTGAATCCATGCGCATTGTTCCCCCTCTCTAGCATCTGGGTTTCCTAAAGTTGTAGCGGGTGCTGTACGTAGGCTGACAGGTCCCATGCAGAAACTTCCTGCGGCACTATCTGAAAAACTCCAAACGTTGCTGGCTTCAGTGGCTGTGCCTGCTGCCAACACCGTGATGTTTGGATCTGTAGTTACCGCAGTATCCGCTCCGGCATGGGTGTCGTATCCCGCCTCTTCACGTGAGATCAGCCAGTATTCTGTGTTGGCCTCAAGCCGAACAGGAATACAGCGGCGGTAATTGTAGCTGCCAGCTGTGCCTCCTACAACGTCATTTGACCACGTTACCACTTGTCCGTCGCTAGCTCTGATCAGCAGCATGCGATGTGCCCTATCATTTCCAGCATGGGTATATCTTCCCAGTTCATAAACAATGGAAGCCTCGGCACCTGTGGTGAAACGCATTCCTACCCAACCGGCAAAATCATTTCTCAGATCACCAATGGTTTCGCCCGTTGTCATTGTGGATCTAACAACATTGTGTGTGATTCCTGATGTGCCAGAAAAACTCCAGCTTGCACCAGATGGAGTAGTGCTAGCTCCAACGATGGCAGGATCTTCAAATCCACTGTTAGGAAGTAATCCCGGCACGCTGCCATTCCTATTTGCGGAGCCAAAATAGCCCGCACCGCCAGCGGCGTAAACATAGTAGCTCACGGGGTGCGGTGTAGCTGAGTAATTCCCTGCTGCGTTGTTGAAGTAATTATCAATCAGCTCAAGCGGGAGAAATGCCGAGTTATTAAGGTTGGCATACTGCCAGCCAAAGTATGGGCGCACACGTGGGTTAGCACTTGTGTGCGGCATGAGAGCGTCACCGAACACAGCGCGTAGGGCGTTGCTTACACGTACAAGCTTTAGCCCCCAGTAACGGCGCACCCAAGTGTAGTTGTTTGCGTAGTAGCCGTCCGGATTTAGATTAGTAGCAAGGCTATCGTAGTTGATGATTTGAAAATCAGGATCGTTGGCGTCTGCTAAGTCTTCAACAATTTCACGGAAATCCCAGAACGGCGCATAAGTGCCTTGGCTTCCCCAGTTCCAGAGTTCGTTAGATATTTCCACATACACACGCAAGTTGCTATTCAGCGGAGGGTAAACGGGATCGGCGGTGGGCGAGGTGTAGGGCGTGCCATTGGCATCGCTGCCGTAAAGAATTAGCCGAGCAAGCTGCTGCACGTAGCTGCTCGGTCCTTCGGTGGTCGCCATATGCGGGATCGTGACGTAGTAATCCAGACCCGTTTCGTTGCACAGCATGATCTCCCACTCGTGCGACATTCCAGAGCCTCCTGTGTGGGGTCCGTATTCGTAGCGATCATTAAAAATGAAGGGCCGCTCGACCCCTACTGATTGATACGGCCAACTTGGCGGTGTGCGCTCGTCCCATGTGCGCGCCTGATCATTCACCCTCTGAAAACGCATGGAGGTGAGCCGCGAGCAGGCGGTTTTGAATGCTGAGTGAAACAGGGTGCCATCGGCGAAGGATTGCGTAGCTCCCTCACTCAGAGGGCGCATGAATCTAACATTAGTCACTCCACCAGGCCCTCCCGGTTGGCCATTGCGGCTGGTGTTCGCAAACCGCAAGTTAAGCACGTTGGCACCCAGGCTTTCGCCTTGAACCAGAACCGTGGTTGTGTTGCTAGCAGCATCATATTGCATGGAATTTGCCACTAGGGAGCCATTGCCAAATATCGAAACATCAGCTGCGCCGTTGAATGAAAGCCGCATCATCCCCCTTTCGATTGGGGAGGAAGAGAAGGGTGCTAGAATTTCAGAAACAACAAATTCGCCATCACTAGTAGGCCAGCCATCGGCATCGAGGACGACGTTGTTCCAATTGTTTCGGCCTGCCTTGAATGCATCGGCAAAAGTTTGCTCGCGGTAGCTCCCCCAGTTGATAGATGACTCAAAAGTAGGCTCTAGCGTTTGTTGTTTGATGTTGTTAGATGACCACTGGAGCAGCACCGAAGCCTCACCAGATACCTCACGGTATTCAACGCGGATGTCATAAGTTTCTCCAGAGGTTAGATCGTAGCCGCCGCTGCCATCGCCGCCTTCAGCCCACAGGTCAATCACTTGTGTCCAGCTTGTCCCGGTAGATGGCTTTACATACAAACGTGCGCCATCGTCACCACTAAGGTGAAAAGTATGAGTCTCTGTGAAGCGGCTAATCAGCTGACCCGTCCAGCGCACTGAGAAACTATCCACCCCGATGTCTGCAAAGCCTGGTGACGTTGAGCCTCCAGGTTCCTGTAAGGTTCCCCAATCGAAGTCTATGCGTGGATCCCGCCGAGTAAAGGCAGCATCACCGCTGAGTGTGGTATTTGCAAAATACTCCCCCACCAAACCTGCGTGGAGAAAGCCACCGTGGGAGGTTTCCGCAAGGACTGGTGTGAGGAGTAGGGTGAATGCGCAGCAAATAGATCTCAGATAACTCATGGTAAGGGTTGCTAAGGAATAGCAATGCCATGGTTACAGAGATTTCTCTGCAATGAAGAAAATATCTACACCTGCTTTTTTCTTCTACGTAGCAGCAATCCAGAACAGGCAAATCCAAGCAGCAGAGCAGAGCTTGGCTCAGGCACAGCGGTTCCTTCAGCTCTGATCATGAAATTCCGAGTTGTTTCAGGATTAACGGAGTTCCCTGCTGAACTCAAATCACCCGGGTCAGGAGCATTACCAGAAGGAAACCATCCAAATCGATAGCTGCGGCTTGCCATTGCTCCATTGGTGTCGGTATTCGGACCAAATGAATTCGATGAGCCATCAGCTGCGCGATACATCCCAATATAGAAGCTGTCTCCAGTGCCGAGATCGACGGGTGTATCTAGATTGTAGCTAACAAAAGTAGATGTGTTAGATTGGGAAATTTGCTCCGTCTGTTGGCGCACGAGTGTAGCATTAGATGGGTCACCATCGTTGTCTGCATCTGTATAGAGGAGGAGTTGGAAACTCTCGCCGTTAGCAGGGAGGCCATTACTAGCTGGATTGGCTCCAAACATGATTTCAATACTTTCAATGCGCTCTCCTCCAGCGGTCACGGTGAATTCATTTAACCAAACCGTTCCCGTTGTCCCAAAGTATCCTATACCAGCTTCCTGAGTGCCATCGTCTAGCGCGTAGGTGACGGCAAATGCTGATGAGCAAAAGGAGAGTAGGCATGTGGTGCATGCGATTGCGGCAAGACGGGGGCGTTGTTGTGTGGTCATAGTAGTAGTGGTTGTTGTTTGATGTTAATTCGTAGCATAGTCATTGTTGACTTTACAGATTTTTTGACAAAAAAGTGAGAAAGTGACTATTGAATGGGAATAAGGATTTTTTTAACATAGGTTACAGCGTTATTTCGTAAAGTGGGGGTGGCATGAATTAACCATTAAACTACGGAAAAAAATACTGTTAGTTACTGCTGCTATCTTCTTTTGTTAAATATAAAAAAAAGAAGATGACAGGCACGATGTCAGCCATTATTTACGACCTATGAAACTACTTTTACCTTTGGCCATAGCTTTGGGGAGTATCCATACGGCTGGAGCAGTTCCTGACTCGCAAGATGTAAGCTTAAAGAATTATCGGTCATGGATGCAGTATATCCGCCCATCGGCCGATGAGATGAAGTGGAAGAACATTGCATGGAGAAACAAATTGATGCCCGCAGTAGCTGAGGCCAAAAAGCTAGATAGACCTGTGCTTCTCTGGGCAATGAACGGCAATCCTTGCGGAGAAACATGAAACAATGGTGTAACTCAGCGCAGAGTGGTCTGGTCAGACCCTACTGTGCAAAAACTCGCTAAAGAATTTGTCTGCTGCACTGAGGAAGTGGATATTCTGTTTCCACGCAACGAGTGGCTTATCAATCATCTGAAAAATGATCCAGCGGTGAAGCTTTTCAGAGACACTTACGGTAAACAGGTGCCTCGCCAGCATTGGGACCCAAGCCCGACAAAAACCAAGCAGGGGGTGTATGCCATGATGCCGGATGGGACTTACCTTAGCGCGCGCTTTGTCGGTGCACGTAAAAATCAGGTGGTTGAGTTCTTGAATGAAGCACTCAGAACTTATCGGAAACTAGTGAAAGAGCGGTCGCTGAATCCTCAACCCGTGCCACAAACTCCAGCTTTGCAAAGGTGGGAGAAAAAACAGAAAGAAAATCTAGGGCTACTCTTGCAGATGCACTGCCGTGATCTTCCTCGTAAGGGGGCAAAGAGAACTAGCCACGGTAAAGAGGTGGGCGACCATTTTAATACAACTTGGCTTGAGTTTAGCTCGGAGGAAGCAGCGTCGTTTATCCCAGCGGGAGATCAGTGGCAGGAAGTATCAAAGACAGTTCGTGACAAGCTTCTCTGCAAAGGGTTCAAAGACATTGTTTACGGGCAGAGCCCAGATTGGAAATCTCAGCACATTCGGAATGGAAACATTAAGGTGAGAAGACTAAGTAAGCTTTCCCGAGGAAATAACATCGTCATTGAGCTGTCTGGTGATTTTCACCTTCAGGATAATACACACAGCTATCGAGGTCATGTGGCAGGACGGATTCTTTGGTTGAAGAATAAGAAAAAAATATCCCGCTTCGAGGCAGTTGCCACTGGTGATCGAGAAGGTGGGACGACTTATAATTTCCGCAATGGAGACGAGGCATCAGCCCCGCTTGGTGTAAGTTTTTACCTCGGAGAATAATAATGGCTAAACACCCCGATGACTTTCAGCACTTGGTCAAACGCGGAGATCGAGTTTATACCGTAATGTGCCCACTCAATTTATTGGGAGCATCATTTGGCCGCCGCATGGTTGTGCTGCAAAGTTCACGCGGAAACGTGATGTTGCACTCGCCCTTTGTACTAGAAGGAGAAATTTTAGAAACGGTTAATCAGTTAGGGCCTGTTACTGAGGTTGTTGTCCCGACGGTGTTCCACGATACTTTTCTTAATGAGGTACAGCAGAAATATAGCAGTGCGAATTACCTCGTTGCTGATGGGGCTGAACGGTTGATTAAGGCAAAGCAGGGCTCGGAAAATATCGGTAAGTTAGCTCTGAGTGAGTGGGCAGGTGATCTAACCGTAATACCGATTGAAGGGATGCCTAAAGTGAATGAATACGCGTTTATTCATCACCCAAGCCGATCGCTGTTAGTTAGTGATTTGATTTTTAATATTGAGGGGCTTCACGGTGCATGGCGGAAGACAATGGCAAGTTTGCTTGGGTTTTCTTCTGCTCCCGGTCCTTCACGTTTATTCCGCGCG
>JBMYYO010000022.1:23209-33742 GCA_049609505.1 Akkermansiaceae bacterium
AAGATGCCTTTCGAGGAAGCTTAGAGGAAATCCTTACCCATGACTTTGATCAAATTATCACTTCCCACTTTAATGTCATATTGACAGATGGCCATCGGGTCGTTGAGCGAATTCTCAATCGGGCATCAAAGTAGGCATGAATTTTACGGCTTTTCATTGTGACGAAGAGCAGGCAACATCCTCGTCAATGAGTTCACCCTTTCAGCCGACGCGTTGGACGCTTGTGCAGCGTGTTAGGGAAGAGTCACCAGATGTGGCACGCCGAGCACTAAACGAGCTTTGTGAAATCTACTGGCGTCCGCTCTACGTGTATGCTCGCGGATTTGGGAGGGTATCAGAAGATGCCGAGGACATGGTGCAAGGGTTTCTTGTGCACGGAGTAGAACATGCTCTTTTTTCAACTGCGGACCCAGGGAAAGGTAAGATGAGATCGTTTTTGCTAACGGCATTCAAGCGCTACATGCGTGATGAGTGGGTAAAGCAAAATGCCATTAAGCGCGGGGGAGGTACTGAGATGTTAGATTTTTCTTCTGAAGAAAGGTGCCTTCAAGGCACGGTGGAGGATCCGGCTAAGGAATACGACCGCCGATGGGCAGTGCAGGTGGTGGATGAGTCGAGCCGGAAGATCAAGGATCGGTATGAAGCTGATGGTAAATTAGCACTTTATGAGGCAATCTCGCCAGTGTTAGCAGGAGATCTTGAGCGAGCGTATATAGACGTTGCTGATGAGCTTGAGATGAGTGAATCAGCGGTTAAAGTGGCAGTGCATAGGTTACGCAAACGATTTGCTGAGACCTTGCGGGAGGAAGTTCAGCAGACTCTCGATGAGGGAGAAGACGTGGACGAGGAGATACGCTATCTGTTCAAAGTGCTGGGAGATGTTTAACTGATCTTTGTATGCCTGCTGCTGAAAATCCACCACCCGATATGAATGATCCCGCCATACGAGCGAGAAAATTATTGAGCGGTGTCATTAATATGGCTGGAGAAGAGGACCTTCCAAGTGTAGATGGGATCACGGATTATGAAATTCAAAAAGTTCTCGGACACGGCGGCATGGGAACCGTCTATCAAGCACTGCATCGTGAGCTGGGTAGAGTGGTTGCTCTTAAAGTTTTCAGAGCAGAGGGTGAGGCTGCGGATCTATGGATAGAGCGTTTGCGCGTTGAGGGGAGAATGATGGCTCAGCTCCACCACCCGAATGTGCTGGGTATCCATGACGCTGCGATGAGTGAGGACGGCCTACCCTATCTAGTATTAGAGTATATTGATGGCTGTGATTTACGTGAGAAACTTGACCAAGAAAAAAAACTGGCAGAGTCTGAGGCATTGGCGATTGCCATGTCGGTGTGCGCAGGGCTTGCCGCTGTGCATGCGCTAGGAATCATTCATAGAGATGTGAAGCCTGCCAATGTGCTAATTAGCCATGCTGGTGAAGTGAAGGTGAGCGACTTTGGCATTTCCAAAGACGTTACAGGCACCGGCAGCACCTCACTTACGATGACTGGGACAACAGTGGGGACAGTAGATTACATCTCTCCTGAGCAGGCTTCTGGGCAAGAAGTTGATGCGCGGTCAGATATTTATAGCGTGGGAGTGTTACTCTACGAGATGCTGGCAGGGGTGACCCCGCGTGGGGCATACGAGCCTGTCTCCGAGTATGGCGTTGCGGCATGGATAGACGATATTGTTACACGTTGTTTGCAAAGGAATCCTGATAAACGCTATCAAAGTGCTGCGGACTTGTTAGGGAGTCTCCAATCAGGGGGTGAGGTGAGCAAGCCGGACGTGTGCTTGGTTTCCGCAGGCTCATCGAGCCAGAGCACCTCGAGGAAAGCTGTTGTTAGTGCTATCGTGATAGTTGCATTATTAGCTGCTGTGGGGTGGTCTATTTTTAAGAGGCAAGAAGACGATGCCGTAGCTCAAAGTGAATATTCTTCTGAACCTATAGTTTCTGAGGGAGATCACTTTCCTCCTGTTGAAATGATACCAGCTGCCAATCTATCAGAGGGAGGTAATGGTTATCGGCTGTTGTTTCCGATTGTGGATGCAAAGCGGGACGGTGTAAAAGGGAGTTGGGAAATGGAAGGGGGGGCATTGCTCAGTGATGCGTCCCATGGGGCATGTATTCGAATCCCACATGATCCGGGAAATAGCTATGATTTGAGGTTCCACTGGACGCGGCTCAGTGGGGCAGGTTCGTTAGCTATATTTCTTCCTACGGCATCTGGGATGGCAACATTGGAGATAGATGAGCGTGCGAGCCATCTTGGAGGTCTTCAAGATCTTGACGGGCAGGATATGCAAACTCACGGCAGGAGTTTTTCATTCAAACTTGAAAATGGCAGACGCTACCAAATCGATGTAAAGGTGACCCTCGATCATGTTTCGCTTTGGGTTGATGCAAAAAAAGTGGAGTATTGGCGCATCAAGGATAAGAATGCATCTATAAATAAATTCTGGCCGATGCCGTCTGGTCGCTTTCTCGGGCTGGGAGCGAGAGGCGCAAGGGCGAAGTTTGAGGAACTCAAAGTGAGAAAAATTGAGCCGTAGTTTTTTAAGCTAGGATATCTTTAACAACCTTGCCGTGGACATCGGTGAGGCGGAAGTCACGGCCGCTGAACCGGTAGGTAAGCTCTTCGTGGTCGAAACCTAACAGGTGTAGCATGGTGGCGTGCAGGTCATGCACATGCACTTTGTCCTCCACGGCGGCAAAGCCAAAATCATCAGTGGCTCCGTGCACATAGCCACCCTTGGTTCCTCCACCTGCCATCCAGGTTGTGAAGCCGTAGTGGTTGTGATCTCGGCCATTCAGCTTCCCTGCATTGGTGCCAGGCTTTGGCATTTCCACCACGGGGGTTCTGCCGAACTCGCCGCCCCAGAGCACGAGGGTTTCGTCTAACATACCACGTTGTTTGAGATCTTTGATGAGCGCACCAATCGCTTGATCACACTGCTTGGCTAGGCGGCGATGGTTCACCTCCAGATCATCATGGTTATCCCACGGCTGGTTAGCGCCGTGCCACACTTGCACGAAACGCACGCCTCGCTCGACGAGCCTGCGCGCAATTAGCATCTGGCGGCCTTGTAAATTATCCCCATACATCTCGCGAATGTGCTTGGGCTCGCGGGTGACATCAAAGGCATCCGTGGCTTCCAGCTGCATCCGGTAAGCAAGCTCAAACGATTCTAACCGGGCTTCCAGCTCAGAGTCCTTTCCACGTTTCTCTAGGTGAGCACGATTGAGTTTCTGGAGGAAATCCAACTGCTTTCTTTGCGCGGCATCGCGGATGTGCTTGGGATCAACGTGTTCGATCAGCCTTCGTGGGTCCTGTTTCTTGGTATCGACGTAAGTTCCCTGATAGGCGGCGGGGAGAAAGCCGGACTGCCAGTTCTGAGTGCGGGAAACGGGATAGCCGCCAGGGCACATACTAACAAATCCTGGAAGGTTCTGGTTTTCCGTGCCTAGACCGTAAGTTACCCATGAGCCAACACTCGGGCGTGAGAGGCGTGCATCCCCGCAGTTCATCAATAGTAATGACGGCTCATGGTTTGGTAAGTCCGCATACATTGAGCGGATCACGCAGAGGTCATCCGCGCAGCTTCCTACGTGCGGGAACAGCTCGGAAACTTCTAGCCCGCTTTCACCGTAACGTTTAAAGGAGAAGGGAGACTTCATGGCTACTCCCGTGGGGCGTTCGGTTTTAAGTTCTAACGGAATTTTTTTGCCATCATATTTGGTGAGTTCAGGCTTGGGGTCAAAGCTATCCACCTGGGATGGACCACCGTTCATAAATAGATGGATCACTGCTTTGGCTTTGCCTGGATACTGCGGTGGCTTCGGTGCCAGCGGGCTTATGCCGCCTTGTTCCCCTTGAAGAAGATTCGGTAGAGAACCCATTGCCAGCGCCCCCATGCCCATACCGCAACGGGAGAGGAACTCTCTCCGTGTGCCGACAAAGCCGCCGTGTCCAAAGCTGTGATGGTCCATGTGTTAGAATGTGTGTTACTCGATGTAGAAGAACTCATTGCTGAGCATTAAGGTCTGTGCAAGTTGCTCGTAGGGGCTAAGCCCTGGGCGTGAGAAGTTGTTTTTCGAATCCGTGAGTAGCTTGTTGCCTTGCCAGAATTTGGCGTGCCATTGGCAACCATCAAACCCTGCATGGCCGCGGCTATCAATGACCAACATCAACCGCTCCCCCGCAGTGACTGTGATGTTGTTTTTCTCCGTTTTGACCATGCCGCCATGTTTAGCGCTCCAGTTTCCAAGAACCTCACCGTTTGCTCTCATTAGGCGCGCTCGGACTCCGTTGCCCTTCGTGCTTTTATCAAGTGTTTGCAGCTCGCCACGCAGGCGGATGGTGCCAGCGCTATTACTGATCCAGCGTGCAGTCACTGCTTTGTTAGATTCTGGGTGCGCTCCGTTTTCCCCCCAGAATAGCCACCCTAGCTCGGCGTGTGGGAGGTCCTTACCGCCGCTCCAGCCTCGCTTGCTGAAATGAGGTAGTGGGTAGAATTGGCCGTCCTTCAGCCAGCCGTAGTCCCAGTCCCCTGAGGTGTGGGAAACGGGTGCCGCCTGTAGCCAAGAGAGAGCTGACGACAGCTCGCTGGGGGTAGGTTTTCTGCCGAGAATTTGCTGATAGATACCCTGCACTCCCTGTGCCGATGCCTTGCCGGAAAGTTTGAGGTTTTTAACCGTGTGCCGAGCTTCGTTGATCAAAAACGGACTGTTCATCAGATAGAGAGCTTGCGATGGAGTGGTGGTCTGGGAGCGTTTCATTAGCGCTTCTTCTGAGCTGGGGAAATCAAATGCTTGCATCAGTGGTGGCAGGAAACCTCGGCGTACTTTGCCGTATATCGTGCGTCTTGGTGGGTACGGGGCAGCATCAATGTTGACGGGTTTTCCTCCGATGCTGCGGTCTAACCGACCACTTGCCTGGAGGGCACTATCGCGCCAAGCCTCTAAGTCTTTACGCCGGAAGTTCGCCCGCGCAAAATACTGGTTAAGTGGGTCACGGGTAATGATTTCTTTGCTGGGAAGGCTGCTGCGTGCCCAAGAGGAAGAGGTCATTATGTGGTGGATGAGTTTTTTGTTAGACCAATTGTTTTCGATCAAGTAGCAGGCTAAGTAATCGAGCAGTTCATGCTGTAGTGGCTGTTTAGTCTGTAAACCGAAGTCCCCAGGTGAGTCCACCAATGGGGTTCCCATGACGTGCATCCAGACTCGGTTCACCCACACTCGAGCGGTTAGGGGATTCCGTGTATCTACCAAGCGATCAGCAAGCTCCCGCCGACCACTTCCCTCGGTAAAAACTTCCCCAGGATTACTAAGGAGACTGAGGAAGGCGCGCTTGACTGGCTGACCGGGTGAGCGAGGATTGCCACGCTCAAAGACCTTCGGGTTGTGAGGATTGTGGTGCTCGTGCAGCACCATGGCACGCGCTGGAGCAAAGGCAGAAGTGGCCTCTAGGCGAATGACATCACCAACAAGATTCTGATACTTCTCCCGCTGCTTCTGATTGAGCATGGCGTTGCCTGGCTTGAAATTAAAAATATCCTCAGGCGTCTGGTAATCGGAGCGGCATGTTTTGACATGAGCGTGTACTTTCAGCGCCGCGGCGCGGTGATCGGCTACAAACTTCCGGTAGCCCTCGCTATCCGCTGGCTTGCGGATGATGGGAAGTTTCTCCGCGAGGTGGGAGCTAGCAAACACACCATAGAGTGCGTAGTAGTCGGTCGTTGGAATGGGGTCGCTTTTATGATCATGGCAACGTGCGCATGCCACCGTGAGTCCCATCACGCCACGAGTGGTGACATCAATTTTGTCCGCAATACCAAGTGCCGTTCCCATGCCTAGGTAGCTTTGCCCAACAGTGAGGAATCCCAGCGCGGCTTGTTCACTTGTGTTTTTATCTAACAAATCAGCCGCGATCTGGTAGCGGATGAAATCCCGATACGGGAGATCGCGGTTCAATGCGCTAATTACCCAGTCACGATATGTGTAGGCGTAGGGGAACTCATCATTCCGCGTGACGGCGGTGCCTTTTGTATCGGCATAGCGGGCAACATCTAACCAGTGACGCGCCCATCGCTCGCCGAAGGCTTGTTTTTCTAACAATGAGTCTATCAAAGCCGTGGTCCATGCATTGCCCGAGCGTGGATCATTGGTCCATCGTTCTGTTTCTTGCTGGCTAGGTTCTAGGCCAGTGATCACGTAGTGCGCCCGGCGGATCAAAACAGAACGCCCTGCCTGCCCAACAGCAGTGAGTTTAGCGGCGGTGAGCTGCTTGTTGAGTAATTGATCGACTGGATGCCCGCTGCCACTCAATGATGGCTTGGTAGGGAGCTGAAATGCCCAATGAGGAGGCCGCTCATCAGCGGGGGACTGCACAAGAAGCAGACCCCAGAAAGCGCATGATATCAGACCGCATCTCATTCCAAACCCATACGCAAAAGGGGGAATAAATCTATCCTAAAAAATGGTGCGTGATCTCCATGTGCGAATGGAGCTACCTGCTGCGAAGAAACAGTGAGCACACACTCGCAAGAAGGATGATAAGCGCGGAGCTTGGCTCGGGAACACTGGTCGATACCAAACGGAATCCGTTGTGATCGTTTTCACCGCCCGCAAGGGTGTAGTTTCCAATTGTTCCGAAGTTTGTCTTCTGCATTTCGGTATGACCAAATGCCCAACCTCCGCCTTTGGCAAAAGCATCACCGCCATCAGTCGTCTGATTGATCCACTCATAGAGGTTTCCCCCCATGTCATAAGTGCCATACGCGCCTGGGCTGCCTGTGTGTGCACCCACGGGAGTGACACGAGGGTTGGTGTTGTCTGGGGTGATCGCGAAGTTGGCATTGTTAGTTCCTGCCCCAGGGGCATCAGTGGGGATGGCATTGCTTTGCGTAGGATACATCCAGTAGCCGCCCGTGCCGTCTTTGTTGGGGTCATAGTAAGCGGCTTTGTACCATTCATCAGGTGTAGCAAGGCGGAACTTAGCGCCGTTGCTAGCTGTCATTCTTGCTATGCCTGTTAGGCTGAGGTCATAAACTCCGCTTTCCGTGCTGCCGCTGCCCATGCCGTTGTGCATCCAGTTAGCAAATCGAGCTGCATCAAACCAATTAACGTATGCCACTGGGTTGTTTCCTGTGCTGCCGACCACAGAGTAAGTGTAAGAACCAGAGGAGCCACTGCGGGAGATTCCCTCCACAGTAGGATTGCCATCGTGGTAAAAGTGGTAGAGTCCATTCGGGTCGCTTTGGGCAACGGCGTTGAGGAAGGTGGTGTATTGCGCATTTGTAACCTCGAACTTACCAATGCCGTAGGAGTAGTTCACAGCACCGTAGCCATTACTGTCTGCTGCGTTCCCAGTGTTGCCAACTGTGACAAAATCCATACTGATAGACTGCGCGACGAGGCTACTACTGGCTGTGATGGCGATAGAGGTTGCCGCGATGAGGGCGTGCACCACACGACATGCGGAAGGGTGGTTTTTCATGTGTTTGAAGGGTGGTTTGGTCAATTAAGTGACCAGCTGTGAGTCACTTATACTAAATCTGCTGATACGCGTCAATAATGTATTTAAGATGTCTTAACTACTATGCTGGCTATCTAAGAAGCGGGTGGCCAGACTTAGCCTTCGAGGTGAATGGCGCGCGCAGGTAGGTGGGCATGAGGGGCGCCTTATGCAAATCCTCGCGAGCAGACTTTGGAAACTCATGCCATGCTGCTAACAACCCTCTCGCAGATGGCTCCGCGGAAGAAATAGCAACCGAATCAATTAAGCTGGCTGTGTTTCTCAGTTTTTCAACATCATCTAGGCTCATCAAATGTGCGTGAGATTCCGTGCTGAGTTTTTGTTTGAAAGCGGCTTCATCCATTAGCTCAGGAGCGGTCGGAAGGCCCGCCTCATCAATGGCAATAGTATAAAACAAACCTCGGCGGGCATCGCCAACGGCAAGGGCTTGGTGCCGATACTGTAGTGCCTGTGAGGTGCCAGCAATAGAGCCTACTCCACAAATGGCGCAGTCCTGAGCTATCGCAACTCCCTGTGCCGCCGCGATTCCAATCCGTGTGCCGCTATAGCTACCAGGCCCAGTGCCAACGATGATTTGATCCAGCTGACCCTTAGCCAGCTTTAATGCATCGGCTAACGGCTCAAAGATCGTGGTGTTGTGTCCACGCTCGCTGGTAAACGTTACATCCAGCGCAATCTCTCCATCGAGAGAAAGGCAGAGGCTGGCTTGGGGGACACTGGTTTCTATGGCAAGGATTGTCTGCACAGCGTGAACATATCGCCTCGGGTCAGAAATGTCCAACCTTGGGATAAGACAATCTCAACATGATCACATCCAAGGCAAATTCCAAAAACAAACAGTCACCTTGAAAAAATACGACCTCTCAAAGCGGGGTAGTCCTAGCAGTTGTGGCAGGTTCTGTTGATTCATCCTTGCATAGCCGCTGGAATCGAGCTTAGTTCCCCGCACGCCATTTCACGTGGTGAAAATTTTACAACCTAACACAGAACGATATATACTAATGAGTGACTATGCTAAAGGCCTCGAAGGGGTCATCGCCAACGAGTCCGCTCTCAGCCGCGTTGAGGGGCTGGAGGGGAAACTTTCCTACCTTGGATACTCCATCAATGAGCTTGTGGAGCACTGCAACTTTGAGGAAGTAACCTACTTGCTACAAAACGGCAGACTGCCAAACCAAGCTGAGCTTGATGCCTTCACCCAGAAGCTCGCCAGTAAGCGTGAGCTTCCTGAGGGCGTTATTGAGTTTCTTAAAAACGCACCCAAGGAGGCATCTCCTATGGATGTTGTGCGCACGGGGGTTTCCATGCTCGGCCTGACTGATACACGTGCCAAAATTGGTGAGCCAGACCATGAGGCAAACCGTGAGGTGGCACTTTCCATTGTAGCTCAGATTCCAATAATCGTGGCTTACTTCCACCGTTCACGTCAAGGGCTGGACTTTCCACCTGTTCGCACGGATCTTTCTGAGGCGGCTCACTTTCTTTACCTCATTAGTGGGGAAGAGCCTGGTGCGGAGGCTGCTAAGACCCTTGATGTGGCATACATCATCCACGCAGATCACGGTATGAATGCTTCTACATTCTCCTCCCGTGTGACGGTGGCAACTCTGAGCGATATGTATTCTGCCATCACCTCTGCGATTGGAACACTCAAGGGACCTCTTCATGGTGGTGCTAATGAGGGCGTTATCCACATGCTTGAGGAAATTGGCTCTGAAGATAAGGTAGATGCTTATGTGGAAGACTGCTTGACCCATAAGAAAAAAATTATGGGTATTGGCCACCGCGTTTATAAGGTGCTGGACCCCCGTGCTCCTCACTTGCAGAAAATGGCGATCAAACTTACTGAGGAGCTCGGTGAGTCTAAGTGGATTAACATGTCCGAGCGCATTGCGACTATTATGCGTGAGCGTAAGGGGCTGAATGCAAACGTGGATTTCTACTCTGCGACGGTTTACTACTCACTGGGAATCCCTACGGATTTGTTCACACCGATCTTTGCAATCGCCCGCGCTGCTGGTTGGACTGCTCAGGTTCTTGAGCAGCTTCAAGATAACCGCCTCTACCGTCCGTTGACCAAATACGTTGGGCCTCAGGAGCTGATGCCAGTGCCTCCTATCAGCGAGCGATAGCCGATGGAAGCTGACCCTTTAAAACTCAAAAAGCCCACTCGTTGTAGTGGGCTTTTTTGTGTTTAATGTTGAAGGTGGGATTGGTTACTCGTCGTCGTCCTCATCATCGCCGTCTTCATCTTCCTCGTCGTTTTCATCTTCTATTTCATCGGGTTCGGGTTCTTCGCCGGTCATGTAGGTGATGAATTCTTGTTCTTTAACGAGGGTTTCTTCCAGTTCCTCTTGGATTTTACGTTGTAGGGATCTGAGTCCATTGTTGCCAAGCTCCTTGGATTTCTCCGCGAGTGTGGCGCGGTATTTTGCACGTAAGCTTTCGATTTCAGCAAAGAACTCACGCTCAATGCCTAGCTGCTTGGAGAGCCGGAAATCAATGATGCGGGACAGTTTGTTAGGGATTCCTACGGTGGGGAGGTTCTTGGGGATTTTCCCGTTCGGGTAACGGCTTTGTAACTCGAGCAAAGTGTGCTCCATGTCTTCTTGCTGCCCTTTAGGGAGGCCCCGCTTAAAGGAGCTGATCTCGAGCTCGTAGCTCTTGATGTTTGCCCGGAAGAGTTTGTTATATTTGGTTTGGATTTTTTTGATGAGCGTGATGCATTTATTGCGTAATGGCTCGATATCCGCTGTCTTTGCAGGGGGAGGTGTATCAGTGCTAGGCTGATGACTTGATGCATCATTACTCCACTCGATGAGCAGGTAGTCTTGCTCGTCTGAGGCGTCAAAATCGTTCCAGTCTTGATTTGCTGTGATAGCTGCGGCGGCTGGTGAGATGTCTGTGTCATCAGGGGTATTTGCGGCCCATGAGGCAAAAGTCCATGACTCACCTGTGGCCCATTTCCATGGTTGTTCACCGTTGCGATAGGCGC
>JBMYYO010000023.1:0-32922 GCA_049609505.1 Akkermansiaceae bacterium
TCCATGACGGCTACAGCTATTCATTCAACTTCCACCCCTAGCTTGGTCGCCCTGCCATTGCAGTCAGAAAAACCAAGCTGAGGAGAAAACTGTAAGATGCGCAGTAGTTTTGGACAGGATTAACAAGATTAACAGGATGTGACCAATGCGATAGCGCCCATCTTGGTGGAGATGTTAAAAACACCACCTCTAAACCATCTCTACATGAGTTCATTCTTACAAAATCCTGTTAATCCCGTTAATCCTATCCCCCAAAAAACACAGCCCCACCAATCCTCCCATCACAAAAGAATCACAAACGTCAGAATACTGCATGGACAACGCTAAAGCCTATGGCAAAACCTCCTACCAATGAAAGACACCGCTGAAACATCTTGCGTCATGTCACTAAACAACATTCGGCGCCGCAACCATGCCTCCCGCCCTGATGGAGGGTGTGTTTCCGTGGAATCATTCCGCATAATGCACGACGAGCATTGGGCTGTGCTGGGCGGAAACGGCTCTGGAAAGTCCACCTTTGCCTCCATGCTAGCAAATGATTCTGATAGGTTTCCCCTCTCAGAAAAACAACGAATCACAGGACTAAAAAACATCCAACGCGTCTCGTTTGAAGATGAACAAGATTTGTTAGAACGAGAAATCTATGAGGACGATAGCGAGATTCTTGACCGTATTGACCCTGGCCGCACAACCCATGAGCTTATCACTGAACTCAGCACCACTGCGGACACAGAATCCATCGTAGAGCTCATGCAGCTCCGCCCTTTTCTTCACACAGGATTCCGGCTGCTATCCACTGGAGAACGCCGCCGGCTTATGATCGCACGCGCCCTTTCTCAATCGCCCCAGATGCTCATTCTTGACGAGCCCTATGACGGCCTTGACCGCGCATTTACAGCAGAGCTAAAAACCATCATCGCCAATCTCAGCAAACACATCATCGTTGTTCTGATCGTCAATCGCCTCTCTCATCTAGGAAAACACATCACCCACCTGGCTTGCCTGAATCAAATGGAACTGGTCGCCGCTGGGCCTCGCCAGGAAGTAGAGGCCAGCCCGCTTTGGGCACAGTTACAATCATTCAGCAAGCCACCTACTACACTCCCATCCTCACCATCCTCCACGGAGAGCACCCACACGGCAAAAGAAACATCGAGGCGCACCGAGGCCGAGTGCTTGTTAGAACTCCATAAAATTAAAGTTGAGTATCACCAGAAGAAAATAATCCACGATCTTACATGGCAAATAATGCCCAGTGAGCATTGGAAAATTAGCGGCCCTAACGGATGCGGCAAATCCACTCTGGTCAACCTCATCTCAGGAGACCACCCACAGTGCTACTCTAACGAGATATTTATTTTCGGTCAAAAACGCAGCGAAGGCGAATCCATCTGGGACATCAAGCGGAACATGGGACTCATGTCCACCGCCCTGCATCAGCAGCACCGGGTGAGTGTAACGGCAGAAACCGTGGTGCTTTCTGGATTTTATGACAGCATCGGCCTCTATCATACGCCCACCCCAGAGCAGCAAAAAATTGCCGCTGAGTGGCTACAGTTCATGCGCATGGAAACTCTCGCAGACAGTCTCTTTCAGCAATTATCCTTCGGCCAACAACGGATGCTTCTCATCGCACGCGCACTCGTGAAACAACCTCGTCTTCTCATCCTGGACGAGCCGTGCCAGGGGCTAGATCCCATTAATCGAGCGCTCGTCATTCAATTGATCGATCACATTGCACGGCTCAACATTGCGCAGATTCTCTACATTTCCCATGACCCTGAAGATCACCTAGACTGCCTCACCCACGAGCTTGAGTTTGTAAACCCGCCCGGTGGTTTCAGCCAGCGGCGCTTGTAGAGCCTGCACGCACAAACCTTCATCCTCCTCCGCATCACCTCATCACAATGAAGCCCGAAAGTGCCGCGACCAAAACCCATAACCAGAGCGATCAAGCTAAGGAATTATTTTTCTCTCTATAACTTGGCCTCCCCAGCCCTATTACATTGCATAAATCGCAATGTAACATGGAAAACAAATCAATTTACGCAATGTAATAAATAGGCTTGAATGCGGGGGTGAACGGCTTATCACGCTGGGCGCAGGCAGGTAGGCGTTTCTGCTATCTAGGTCTTCGCCGTGCCGCCTAGCGTGGCTTAGCCTGACTCCCGTGCTATGCTCTATCCTGTGCCATGCACTACGTTGCGTTGTTTCCTACATTCTAGCTCTCGATCAATTTTTCTTGGGATGGACTAGAGTGGAAGCCAGCCCGTAACGCTACCCATCCAGACCCTCTCAACACCAAACTAAACTTACCACTACTCCAATGAATTACTTCAATACACTACCACTCCGCCTCCAGCTTGAAGAGCTTGGCACTTGCCGCTTTATGGATGCTTCTGAGTTTTCTAACGGCATTGATGCCGCCAAGGGCAAAAAAATTGTTATCGTCGGCTGCGGCGCACAGGGTCTGAACCAAGGCTTGAACATGCGCGACTCCGGGCTCGATGTTTCCTACACACTCCGTGCTGCTGCCATTGAGGAAAAACGCCAGTCATGGAAAAATGCTACCGAAAACGGGTTTGCCGTCGGCACCTATGAAGAGATGCTGCCCACTGCGGACATCGTCATGAACCTGACCCCGGATAAACAGCACACGGCTGTGGTTGAGAGCGTGATTCCTCACATGAAAGAAGGCGCGGCATTCTCCTACGCACACGGTTTCAACATCGTTGAGGAAGGCACTCAAATCCGCAAAGACCTCACTGTGATCATGGTGGCTCCTAAGTCTCCCGGCTCTGAAGTGAGGGAAGAATACAAACGCGGCTTCGGCGTCCCTACCCTTATTGCCTGTCACCGTGAGAATGATCCTAATGGCGATGGCCTCGAGCTTGCTAAAGCACTCTGCGTTGCCCAAGGTGGCCATCACGCTGGTGTGCTGGAGTCCTCGTTTGTGGCCGAGGTAAAATCAGACCTCATGGGTGAGCAGACCATCCTCTGCGGAATGCTTCAAGCTGGTTCACTGCTTTGTTTTGACAAGATGAAGAGTGAGGGGATTGATCCTGCCTACGCGGTAAAACTCATCCAGCAGGGGTGGGAGACTATTACTGAAGCACTCAAGCAAGGCGGCATCACCAACATGATGGACCGTCTCTCCAACCCCGCTAAGATCAAGGCGTTTACTCTCTCCGAGCAGCTGAAAATCATTATGCGTTCTCTGTTTGAGAAGCACATGGATGACATCATCTCCGGTCACTTCTCCACGACCATGATGGAAGACTGGGCAAACGATGACGTGAACCTCCTTGGCTGGCGTGAAGCCACTGGGCAGACTGAGTTTGAAAAAACCGAAGGTGCTGGAGACATCAGCGAGCAGGAATACTTTGACAAAGGTATCCTCATGGTTGCCATGGTGCGTGCTGGCGTTGAGCTTGCTTACGAGGCAATGGTGGAGGCTGGCATCGAGCCTGAGTCCGCCTACTACGAGTCCCTTCACGAGACTCCACTGATCGCAAATACCATCGCTCGTAAAAAACTTTACGAGATGAACAGCATCATTTCAGACACCGCCGAGTATGGCTGCTATCTCTTTGCCCACGCTGCTGGCCCTCTACTTGAGGACTTTATGACCACTGTGGATACGGATGTGATCGGCAAAGGTCTTGATAGCGCAGACACCACCGTTGATAACCGCACGCTAGTGGAGATCAACTACGCCATCCGCAATCATGAAGTGGAAGAGGTGGGTGCTTACCTGCGTGAGGCCATGAGCAACATGAAAGCTATCTAACAAACGTCAGACCCCAACTTTAAGACGAGGCACTCATTCGTGGGTGCCTCGTTTTTTTGGCTCCCCGTCAGACGTGCATGATTGGGATTAGCACAAAATCAATCCAGTGGGCTTTTTACGGCGTCGCCCGGGCGGTTTAGAACGTGAGTGTAGATCATGGTAGTACTAACATCGGAGTGGCCTAACAGCTCTTGCACGGTTCTGATGTCTTGCCCGCGTTGCAGCAGGTGGGTGGCAAAGGAGTGGCGCAGAGTGTGGCAGGTGACTCGCTTTAAGACACCTGATTTTTTGACTGCCGCTTTCACTGCTTTCTGCACCACGTTCTCGCTCATGTGGTGCCGCCTGATGAGGCCTAACTTCGGGTCTTGTGATAGTTTTTTGCTGGGGAACAGCCACATCCATGGCAGGGATTTAGCGTCTTGAGGAGACTTTGCGGCCAGTGCATCCGGCATCCACACACCCGCCGTGCCTGATGCCTTATCTCTCTCCTGCACTGCTTTTACGGACTGTACCTGCGCCTGTAGCTCATTGATCAGAGAGCGGGGCAAGGGAGTCCGCCGTGACTTCCCTCCCTTGCCCCTCACAACAACAATGTAACCATTCTCAAAATCAATATCCTTCACCCGCAGCCTCATGCACTCCATGAGGCGCAGACCTGAACCATACATTAGCTTTGCCATCAGAGCCGCTACCCCGTGCATTCCTTCTAACAAACTTCCAACCTCTCGCTCCGTCAACACCACCGGTAGAGATCTCCTGCTGGTGCCTCTGCAGAATTCTCCCAAGGAAAAATCCTCACATAGAAACACCACCTTATACAAAAACGACAAGGCATTGACGGCTTGTTTCTGGGTGTTTGCCCCCACTCTGCGCTCCATGGCGAGGTAGGTTAGGAAATCCGTGGCCGCCTTTACATCAGGCTGCTCAATTTTTCCGTTAGAAATGCTCTCGGCACATTCACCACCCGATTTTTCCTTCTCTTCTAGGTCAGTTTTTAGCCCAGCTTGCAGCGTGTGGCGCAGTCCATACCAACGGAAAAAATCCACCGCCCACATCTTATAAGTTTCCTCCGTCCTGAGGGCGTAGCGCCGCACTCTTAGCTTCATCACTAATTCCTCAATCCACTTGCCTGCCTCAGCGGCTAGGCCAGCGCCCTTTGATCCAGCGCTTTGCGCGATTCTTTTCCGTTCGCCTGCAGTTAGCTCTCGGGTGAGTTCGGCATGGAGAGGCTCAAACTGATCTATGCGTGAGTAAACCACCCGCCAATTCATAGTCACCGCCCATTTGCTTTTTAATATATCCCGATGTGCCCAGCACACTGCCGTGACGGCTTGCCTCATCTGCCACGGCTCCATGACGCGACCCATGTAGGCTACCCATCGCATCAGGCGTTCATCACCACTGACGGACGCCCAATCGCTCTCGCACTGGATCTCAGAGCCGGCATTAGAGCACACGTTTATATCGCTCGATCCACTGGCATCTCCTCGGTAGAACTCGGCCCATCGTTCGAGGTGTCTCCCGTAGAAGACAAATAGTTTCTGAGGGACTTTGCGTTTTGCCATCATTGCCAGAAAATCCTGCCAAAACTGACTACCCTCTAGCGCCTTGGATAGCTTTGCGGGTGCCGCCGCGCTACCACCAAGCCCAACATCTGAGTGATACGGTGCCTCATGTTCACACAACACGGATGAAGAGGTAGTAGAGCAGCCATTAACAATTTCGTTTCCAAAAACCTCTAGAAAAACTCCATGTCCGCCGGCCTCGTTGTGATAGGAATTCTGATCAGTGGACGCCACGGCACGCCTCTCAATCCACTTCTCTGCCGCATTGATCAACAGCACCCCAGAGTCACTGCTACCCTTCCTCTCAAAACACTCAACCGAACACATGTTCATATGATTATCTATAAGAGAGGGTGCGTCAACTACGAAATTTTTCGACGAGCAGAATACCCTAACAGGAACTCAGCGCTTATCGTTTCTTCAGCAGAGATTCGAAGTAGTGCCAACCAGGAACGTCTTTTTTAGCCAGGGGGGCGACGTCGCTTTTTCTAATGAAACGGGGTTCTTTTTGAAAATCCTCTGGATACGTCTGCAAGATATATCGTGCAAAGGTCTTACTCTTTGTGCACTGCGCCAGCACCGCCTTTTTGTTGGTGTCGTTAATGCGTTTTGTTAGAAAGATGAAAATTTCTTCCTGCACCCGTGGAAGTCTATACTCTTGATCGAAGGGCACCAAGGTGGTAACAGCAGGGTGCCCACCTCCATAGTAGGTATATCCCATTCACGACCAGCCCCCAGAGCCTCCACTCCACCTGCGGCGGCGGAAAGACTTGCCAAAGCGGCACAAAATCACGGGTGCGCTTCAACGAGGAAACACATTACTTAAGATCACTTGAGTTTAAACTTGTTAACTCCATTGATTTCAACATGCTGCCCTCCATGAAATTTTTGTTAGTATCCGCATCTCTCGTTTTTGTTCAACCTGCTAGTGCGATGCAAATATTCGCGACTCTTGGTGGAGCTGCTCCAATCACGTTAGAGGCGGAGCCGTCCGATACCATTGATAACATCAAGCAGAAAATCCAAGACCAATTAGGCCATTCACCTGACACGCAACGCTTGTTTTTCAGTGGTCGCTTACTTGAGGACGGAAGAACACTCACCGATTACGCCATTCAAAGAGAGAGCACTCTGGATCTCGGGATTCCTTATGCACTGATCAATGAGTCTGGAAATGGCGACCTTCTCGAGGGAGGCACGCGCAGTTTTTTGATATCTCCATCAGGGAATGAAAGTGACAGCGTGCTCTTTGCTGGCAGTTTAAGCATCAGTGCCACAGCACTCAATCCATACACCATCTCCCTTAGCATACCCAACGGTGAGGTGTTTGATTTCTCGAGCAGCCATAGCTACACACTGTTCGATGCTGTCGGTGGGGTTCCAAGCTTTAGCAGTGATCAATTTGTGATCGATACCAGTGCGATTGGCCATGATCCATCCATGGGCTCGTTTGAAATCGTTGAGGGTAGTGTGGCTCTCACGTTTACGCCCGTGCCAGAGCCTGCGTCTCTGATGATGCTGGGGGTAGGCGGCCTCATGCTGGTGGCTCGCAGGAGATCCATTAGAGAGAGCTAGCGCTTACTGCCCCGTGCTGAATGTTATCGATTAGCACTTCTCTTTCTGAAGAAGTTTGTTAGGGTAACTTCATGTGGGTATGGTCAAAACTCTCCGGTGCGCAATGGATGGATGCTTGGGAAGATCGTTTCTATGGGAATCCAAACACGGTGATCTCCAAGCTGAAAACGAATAAGACGATTCGGGTAGAAGTTTATACGGAAACGGAAGAGGAGGCGCAGAAAATTAAGGAGCAGTTTGGCGGGAGCATCCGCAAGCTGGTGCATAAAAACTGGGCAGCGGTCACTGAGCCTATCCGCCCACCGCTCAAGATCCGCAGCCAAATCATCATTACGGGCGCGCGCGATGATGATGCCCGTGCTAAGCTGCAGGGCGAGTTCCCAGGCAGGCATATCATTCAAATCCCGGCCGACATGGCATTTGGCACCGGCGACCACGAGACCACCTCGACGTGCCTTCGTTTCCTGTGTGACATCGCCAAGGAGCGCAGAGGAAGTAAGTGGGGATTGTTAGATTTAGGAACTGGCAGTGGCGTGATTGCTATTGCCGCTAGAATGTTAGGCGCACAGCAGTGCCACGGGATGGACTTCGATCCGCAGGCCGTCAAGGTGGCGCGGAGAAACGTGAAGCGCAACCACACGGGGAACATCAAGATGTCTGAGACCGATGTGCTGGCGTGGAAACCAGAGAAGAAGTGGCCCGTCGTCGCAGCTAACCTCTTCTCAACAATTCTTCAGCAGGCGTTTCCAGTGATTGTGGAATCCATGCAGCAGGACGGGGACCTTATTATTTCCGGTATCTTGCACGATCAGTGGGAGGAAACTAAAACCTGCGGAGAAACCGCTGGGCTTACCTTCAGCAACGTCACTCGCAAGGGAAAATGGATGACTGCGCGCGGTCACCTCTAGCGGGACGGCAGTGAAATTGTTAGGTTTTTTCCTCGGCAGAATTTACGTAATTTTGTCACGGCGCTAGTTGATATTCTATTCTTCTCTCCAGCGGCTGTGCCCGATGCAGAAGCGGGTGAAGAGGCCGGCGAGCCATCCTTGCACTAGGGCCACTAGACCTAGGAAAGAAAAAAAATACGGCATACCATCACCGAGGATGACTTGGTAGTCGTATCCTGTTAGAGATGATACTGCATCAAAACACCAGATCCCTAGATAGAAACCAGGCACTCGGAAGATGGCAAAGTTCCACCACTCAGAGTAAACGCCTTCGTTATTGAGCGAGAAAAATGCTACCGTAAAGCTGATCAACCAGTAGCTGGCTACCAAGAGGCCGGTGGTGACGGGGAGGTATCGCAGTCGGTTTCTTGGCATGACTAGGGTGCGATTGGAGCCGTGGATGGCTATTAGTTTCCGCCCCGGGCGGTGGGTGTGAGCTGAAGGTTGAGGAGCTTATCACCTCGCTTGATGATTACGGGGTAGGCTTTTCCTGCTTTGAGCTGACGGATGGCATCGAGGAGGGATTTGACGGTGCTGATTTTGGTTTTGTTTAGCGTGGTGATGGTATCGCCTACTTCAATGCCTGCTTTCGCGGCTGGCCCCTCAGGAGATAAACCTCTAACAACTAAGGCATCATCCTGGCTTTCTGGTATCACACCGATGACGACCTTAGGCATGTCTGCGCCGCGTCCGCCTCGGGGAGCTTTGTAGTAAGCGGGTGCTTTTTCAAGATTGCCAACGATCAGGGCGAGGTCCTTCATGTAAGTGGTGATGGTGGTGAGGCCTGGGTAGTCGATTTTATCCGGCGTGTCGCTTGGCTTATGGTAGTCCTCATGCAGGCCGGTAAAGGTGGCGAGGATGGGCACTCCAGCATTGTAAAACGAGCGGGAGTCCGATGGCAGATAGGGGCTCTCCTCGTAGTTGATCTTGGTATCGGTAGTTTTTCCCAAGCCGCTCAAGAGGCTATCCCATACGGGGCTGGATGCTGTGCCGTGCACGCTGAGGCCGTTTTCAGAGAGTCTGCCAACCATATCCATATTCAGATAGGCGGCCACGCGGGGGTGAATGGTGGTGGCTTCTGGATCGGTTTCTTGCTCTAACTTGAGGAGAGTTTTTACATAGTGGGCGGAGCCAAACAGGCCCATCTCCTCACCCGACCACGCGATGAATATGATGTCGCGCTTGAGCTTGAGCTGGCCGGATTTTTTAAGGTTAGAAAAATACTGCGCAAGCTCCATCACGGCGGCAGTGCCACTGGCGTTATCGTCGGCACCGAAGTGGATTTTTTCCGCATCTGCACCTGAGGCGCGCGATGAGCCACGGTTGCCGTGGCCGATGTGATCGACATGGGCACCGATGATGAGGCACTCCTTGCTGGGCTTCTCACCTACGATGAGCCTGCCGATGACATTACGCCCGGTTTCTTTAGTTTGTGCGAGGTTAACCTCCGCGCTGGCACTGGCTGTTAGATCGTGACCGATGATTTTTTCCCGCTGGTGGAATGTGGTGTAAAGTGCATTGAGAGCTGCCATGTCGCCCTTCTTGGTGAGGAGTGAGGCCGCCAGTTTATCCGTGATGGCGATGGCTGGGAGAATGCCTTTTAGCGATGCAAAACTCCTGCCTGGCTTGGGGAACTCTTGCCTGATCGCTGGATTGGGTCCCTTCACGAAGATGATTCCTTTTGCCCCCTTGCGCTTGGCGGTGCGCGCCTTCACGAGCAATGAACTGTGCCTATTGAGGGAGTTGTCATTTTTGTCCTTACCTTGAGGTTTACCTCGGAAAACAACCACCCAGCGGTCTTTAACATCGAGGTTTTCATAGCTGTCAAAGTGCTTGGAGGCGATACCAAACCCAGCGAACACGATGCCTGCCTCATCAACGCTCGCAGAGCTACTCAGCGAGATAGCGAGGTAATCCTTCTCTGGGGCAAGCTTGTGTGTGTTCCCCCCATAGGTGAGGGTAAAGGAGTTCTTGCCTGACATCCTTCTGCCGGAACCAAAGTCAAAGGGTTGGAAGTATGAGCCATTGGTTCCGCCGGCTGTTAGACCAAGCCCGCGCCAGAATGCCGCCACGTAGGCAGTGGCCATGCGCTCTCCTTTGTCAGCCGTTCCTCGCCCTTCGTATTCAGGTGATGCTAGCCGCTTCACAAACTTCTCCAAATCCGCCTGAGAGATTTTCGGTGAGCTGCTTTCTAATGCTGATTTCCCTTGCCCGCTGGCAACCTTCTCTGCGGCAGGGAATGGATGTTCCTTGGCAAGGGTCAACGAGGCAGAAATAAGAAGGATGGCTGAGAGTAGTTTCATAATGTGTTCAATGAGAGCGTCACAGAAGCGAGGTCATGTCTTTATGCGGAGAACGATAATGTTTCCACGCATAAATTAAAGCCAACGCAAAAACCACGGCATTATAGACGGTGCTAATAAACACAACAATGTGCCTGATCCGATCTCCGCTGATATTTCGTTATACACGATGTTGTCATCGTATTTTTTGCATACGTTTTTGAGTTTTATCTGCATGGTGGGCTATGATTGATTGATCCATTGTTGGATTTGCTCGGCGGATTTTTTGCCGATACCTGGGACGGACTCTAACTCTTTTTGAGTCGCTTTGCGAATGCGTTTTACACTGCCGAACCTGCGCAGCAATGCCTCCTTGCGCTTGGGGGACATCCCTGGGCAATCATCTAACAAACTCTCGCGCACGCGCCTTCTCAGAAGTAGCTCATTGTAGTTGTTCGCAAAACGGTGCGCCTCATCACGGATTCGCTGCAGCAGCTTCAGCGCGCCAGTGCTGTGATCGAGCAATAACGGATCGCTCTCGCCCGGTTTGAAAATTTCCTCCCTCTGCTTGGCTAAACCAATCACTGGCAGATCATGCAAACTCAGCCGAGCGAGCTCTTTCACCGCCATGCTCAGTTGCCCTTTACCGCCATCAACGATGACTAAGTCAGGCAAATGCAGCGGGGATTTACCCTCCTTCGCCAGCCTACGTAATGCCTCTAGGGGTGACTCTTGACTACCCTCATCAACGTGCGATTTGTTTTCTAACAATATCCGCGAATACCTCCGCCGCACAACCTCCGCCATACTGGCAAAATCATCCTGCCCCTGAACTGTTTTGATTCTGTAGCGTCGGTAGCCTTTGTTATCCGGCTTGCCATCCACGAATCTAACCATTGAAGCAACAATGTGATTGCTGGAGACGTTAGAAATATCAAAGCACTCCATGATCTTGATCGGCTCCGCCAAACCGAGTGCCTCTTGCAGCCCCGCTACATCCTCGGCTGGGTTGACGGTGCTAGGCACCCCGTGACCGCGGGTAAAACTGCGTGCCGGACTGAGGGTTTTTTCCAAATTCTCAATGATGTCTCGGAGCCGTGCAGCTTTCTCAAACTGAAGCTTTTCCGCCGCCGTTGCCATCTGCTGCTTGAGCTCGTTGAGCCTGTCTCGCCTCCCCTTCCCTTCTAACAACTCCACCACTTCGCTAACCCTCGCTCGGTAATCCTCCTCCGTGATCTTTCCAATGCACGGAGCCGCGCACTTACGGATGACGTCTGCGTGGCAGTGCCGGTAATCCGTTTCTCCAGGAATTCTAGTCCTGCACGTACGCAGCCCAAACTCCCGATTGATCCACTCCAGCGTCGCCTTGAGCGCGGAGGCATGCACAAATGGCCCAAAGTAGCGTGCCCCATCATCCTTGCGCAATCTAGTGAGGACAAACCTCGGCAGTGGATCATCCAACTGCACCTTGACCATGTAAAACCTCTTATCGTCCCGGAAGCTGACGTTATAACGCGGGCGATACTGCTTGATGAGCTTACTTTCCAGAATGAGTGCCTCCTGCTCATTGCGCACGATGTGGAAGTCAAAATCGTGGATACTATCGATCAGCGCCCGTGTTTTGATATCCGCCCGCATCTTGCGAGATGCCATAAAGTAGCTGCCTACCCGCTTGCGTAGGTCCCGCGCCTTGCCCACGTAGATGATGCTACCTAACCGATCGCGCATTAGGTAAACACCTGGTTTATGGGGCGTTTCTCTGAGTCTCTTTTGGTGCGCGGGTGTGCTCATTGTGCTTTGCTCAGAAAGAATCGCCCCCCCAGAGCCGTAAATCAAGCGTCAAGCTGGGTCTGATCTAGGACAAGACCCATCCTTGCGTCCAAGCGAAAACAAGCTACAATCCACCCTAAGCGGCAGCGCATCACACCACTTGCCCCATGACTTTCTCTATGAAACCATACATCCTTACCCCCTCACTGCTGGCACTAGCCACAAGCACCCTTTCTGCCGCCGAGGCAGCGCCCAAAGAAACGGGGGAAACAAAAGACATCTTTGAAATCCTCCAGATGGGAGGGTTTATGATGTACCCACTGGCATTACTCTCCATTATTGCCGTTGTTCTCATCCTGCTCTATTTCTTCACAATCCGCCGCAATTCCGTAGTGAGCGATAAGTTTATGAACTCCGCAGAGGCGCTAATTCGTAAGCGCGACTACTTAGGCCTTGTCGCCCATTGTAATCGCCAGGGCCAAAGCGTGGCGCGCATCACTGAGAAAACTCTCGATTTTATGACCAAAAACACCAGCTGCACCTTCAAGGAGGTGCGCGAGGTGGCGCAGGCAGAGGGCTCCCGCCAAGCGGGCATTCTCACTCAGCGCATTAGTTATCTGGCTGACGTTGGCACCATCGCCCCCATGGCTGGCCTGCTAGGCACGGTGATCGGCATGATCCGCGCCTTCATGGAGATCGCCAATGGAAATTACGAGGGCGTCCACGCGAACAAACTCGCCGAGGGCGTTTACCAAGCGCTTGTCACCACCGCCAGTGGACTGGTGATCGGTATCACAGCGGTTATTTTCTACTCCATTTTCCGCGCTCGCGTGCAGAAATACATCGCCGAGCTAGAAGCCGCAGCCACCCACATCATGGCAATGCTGGCTGCTCAGTATAATAAACGCGGCGGCAATGCCCCCCAGCCAGTTTACGTTGATGATCACCAGCCGCAGCAGAATCAATACTACGATCAGCAAAGCCACTCCCCCCAATATCAAGGTTCACAATCCGGCCACTATCAGCAGCAAGGAAACCAACCTCAGAGTGACAATGTCATGCCTGTGGAGCGTCCTACCAATGACCAACCAGACGTCCACGGCATTTAGAAACCTCTTGCCTCTCAGCACTCAGAACGTCACTCACCCGATAAACCTCAACGCCGATCCCGCACCATGAAGTTTCAAACCAGAGAACCTGAATCCGCTGCCTTCCCCTTGGCGCCGATGATTGATGTGGTGTTTCTATTGCTGATCTTTTTTATCGCCACCATGCAGTTCTCGCAAAGTGAGAAAGAGATTGATGTCTCTGTGCCTGTGGCCGAAGAGGGGGCAGACGCCCACCAAACCGTAGGTGAAATCATCATCAACGTGCGTGAGAGCGGAGAAGTAGTGGTGGATAAAACCGTCATGACACAGCCCCAACTCTATGCTAAGCTTTCCCGGATCGCAGCCGTTCACAAGAACCAAGCCATCCGCATCCGAGGTGATGGAAAAGTAGAATACCAGAGCATCGTGGAAGTTATCGATGTTTGTCAGAAAGCGGGTATTCCCAATATATCCTTTGCCACCCAATCACAGCGGAAGCGCAAATAGCCCCCTAAAAAACCCTCAACAAACAGACACCATGAACTCAGGAATAGGCCTCTTTCTCCTGCTGCCCACTCCCATCAAAATCCTCTTGGTGGCAAGCGGCGGATTTTTTTTTGTAGGACTGCGGCCAGCGCAGGTCAAATTTGCCCAACCTCAGGTAGTACCTGCCGTGCCTGTAAAGCCCATAAAACCAGCTCCCGCCGCGCCTAAAGCTGCCGTAAAAGCTGCTGTGCCACAGAAAATCTCCGTCAGCCTCTCCCTCATCAATGGCTACTCCCTCAACGGTAAAAACCTCACCGAGGCGGCACTGAGTAAAAAACTCCAAGCCATTGCCAAGGCGAACCCCGCCTGTGAATGCACCATCGTCGCCGAAGCTCAGCTCCCTCTACAGAAAGCCACCGCCGCGCTAGAACTCTGCAAAAAAGCTGGATTCAAAAATGTCTCCTTCACCATGAAAGCGCAGTAACCGCCCACTCTCTTTTCTTTTCCCCATGAAGAACATTCTCCTCCCTTACTTCATTCTATTATCCCTGCTCGGCTCCCTTACCGCTCAGCAGCAGCCGCTTGCCGTGGACCCTGGGCAAGATCAATTCGAATTCTGCAAACAACTCTACCGCCAGGCAAACAGCATGCGGGTTCAGGGGGAAAAAATTCTCGCCTACCAACGCCTGGTCCCTCGCCTGAACTCTTACATCAATCGGTTTCCAAGGCACGCAAATACCGTTGCCGCCCAATACTATCTTGGCGAATGCTACTACCACTCTGGCTCGATCGATGATGCCAAACGAGTGCTCATGGGAGTCATCAACCGTTATAAAACTGGCCGCTATGTGGCGCTCTCATCGAACCGCCTCGCTTATGATGCTTACTCGAATAAAAACTACGAGCGAGCCGCTATCCACTTCCAGCGTCTCGGCCGCCTAGGCGCCACCGCAGAGGAGCGGAACCGTGGCACTTACCAAGCTGCATCCTGCTACCGCTACGCCGGCAAACCCCAAAAAGCCATCGAGCTCTACCGCCAAATAGAATCCTCCGCCAACGCGGGCGCAGCTTACCTTTACAACTCAAAACTCCGCCTCGGACACCTCTACAAAGACGGTAAACAAAAAGAAAAAGCCCTCGCCAAGTTTGAAGAACTCATCAAGCCCGGCGTGCCCGGAAACATCAGAATCGAGGCCACACTCAATGCGGGGCTGATTGCCATGCAACTCAAGAAAACCGAGCAGGCAAAGCGCTACCTCAAAGTCGTCCTCCAATCAAACGAGGATAAATACAAAGCAAGTGCCCAAGTAGGGCTGATGCACAGCCTCTACACGGATAAAGATTACCAAGGCGTACTCAACGTCATGCGCGCAGGGAACCACCCAGGGCAAGCCGCCACTGAGGCCACCAAGTTCAACATCGCTGGCCGCTGCGCCCTCCAACTCAAAAATTACCACGAGGCCATCAAGCTCTTCGCCCAAGCCGAACGCCAAATACCCCTCTCCGCCGAGGCGTTTGAGGCTGGATACTATCGCCTACTCAGCTTCTTTAACATCGAGGGCGTCAATATCCCACGCCAGGTAGATGGTTTCCTAGAAGTTTACCAGCCACGCTACGGGAAGCACCAATGGATTCACAAAGCTCTCCTAATGAAAGCTGAAACCCTATTTGATCAATCCAAATGGCGTGAGGCATCCGGCGCCTACAACCAGATCAACTCAAACATCGTAGGTGATGCCAACCGCGCAGGGCTCCTTTACAAACGGGGATGGTGCCTAGCAGAATCTGGCGATCACAATGGTGCCGTGCGCAGCCTGACTGACTTCATCACCACTTACCCGAACGATACCCGCATCCCTACAGCTGTGGCGCGCCGGGGCAAATCATACCTCGCCCTCGGCGATCGCGCACAAGCCCTTCAGGACTTTGACTTCCTCATCAGCAAGCACCCCAAGGAGAAACTCTCTGCCCTCGCCTGGCAGTACTCCGCCCGCATCAATAAAAAGGACCAGAACTACGCAGAAATGATCCGCCGCTATGAGGCGATGCTCAAAAACTTCCCAGACTTGCAGAAAACCACCCAAGCCAATGCCTACTACTGGATCGGCTGGGGTAAGTACCAGCTTAAACAATACGAGCACGCCATCGCACCACTCGAAAAAGCCAGTGAGCTAGACGCACCCACCTACGCCATACTCGGCAGAATGCTCATCGTTTACAGTGCCTACTCCATCAAAGATAAGGCCAAGCTACAGGCCGCCGTGGAGACGATCACCAAGCTTGGCAAGGGCGATAAAATCCAAGCCCCCATCTACCGCTGGCTCGGCGTGCAATGCTATAACGGCAACAGCATGAAAGACGCAGAGCGCTTCCTCACCCTCGGCGTAACCCCGCTTGACCCCAAACAAACACCCAAAGCATTCTGGAAACTTCTTGGTCGGGCGCGAGTAGAAACCGGAAAAAATGAGCGCGCCATCGAGGCACTTAAAAACTATCTCACCTCCGCAGAAAAACCCTTCCTCATCGCAGAAGCCCACCTTGATCTCGCCCGCGCCTACCTTGGGCTTGAGAAGCTTGCTGAGTCCGAAACCTCCGCAACAGAAGGCCTCAAGCTCCGCCCTCAAGGAAAGCTCAATGCTGAGCTACGCATGATTCTAGGAGACATCTCCTACGCTAGAAAAGATTTCCCCAAAGCCGCCGCCGCCTACGTGGTAGTGTGCCAGCTCGGCGTAAGAGACAACGTGATCCGCCCTGACGCCCTATTCAAAGCCCACAAGGCATTACTAAAAAAAGGCGACAACAAAGAAGCTGCTGTCTATTTAGACACCCTCAATAAAGAATACCCCAACTTCCTCAAAAAGTAATTCCCCGTCTATTTGTTAGGTTTAATTAACGCACTGAGAGTTTTTCCATCACGGCGATAATGGCGACACCTGCGGCTGCTAAACCAAGCGCGATCCAAGTGTTGCTATCCTGAAATGACGGTGCGTAGCGATCCCAGGCAATGACTTTTTCTGCAATGTCTGGCGAGTAAACGGGGGACTTCCATGGCCAGATAATCACCAGCGAACCTGCCACGAATCCGGCGATCAATGCCACTGCGGTATCGTGGTATTTCTTAAACAACCAACCAAGGATGTGAGATAGTGCCGCCAACCCAATCACGGCACCAATGCCAACAGGAATGAGAACCGGCAAGGAATCCGCAAAGTTCATCTGGCGTAAGTCATTCACTGCCTCTAACATAATGAGCTGATAGTTCCCCATCAGCAGCAGGATAAACGAGCCAGAGATACCTGGAATGATCATGCTGGACATCCCAGCCACGCCACAGAGTCCAAGGTAAGCGGGATTGCTATTTTCAGATGCAGGGCTGAGGAATGCAAGCGAAACAGCAACGCCCAAACCTAACAAAACCGCAGTCATCTGCCCTGCTCCCCAATGCTTCACCATCCGCGCTACGGAGTAAATAGAGGCAAGGATCAGGCCAAAGAAAAAGGCACCAACAAGAACCGGGTGCAGCGCAAAGGCATACTTGAGCACCTTCGCTAACGTCAGCACACTGGTAAGCACACCTAACAGAAGCGGCACAAGGAAGGGGAGATCAATATGTTTGGCAAAGCCAGCGAGATCAAACTTCTTCAGATACACCAAGGCACGTAAATCAAAGTGCTTGAGCGCATTAATCAGCTGCTCATAAATGCCTGTGATAAACGCAATGGTGCCTCCAGAAACGCCTGGGATAACGTTGGCCGCACCCATGGCAAAACCTTTGAGGAATATAAAAAGGTATGACATGGGGTAGTTTGAAGTGGATAGTTAGAAGCTTGAAGTGGGCAGCGATTTAGAGTCTGCATTCTTCAAACTGCAAACTGAACACTCCAATCCATCACCTACATCTCCAGCATCAGGCGGCTTGGGTTTTCAATGCAGTCTTTGATGCGGATGAGGAAGGTGACTGCCTCTTTGCCATCTACCAAGCGGTGATCGTAGCTCATGGCGAGGTACATCATCGGGCGGATAGCCACCTCTCCGTTCACTGCCATGGGGCGTTGCTGGATGGTGTGCATCCCGAGGATGCCGCTCTGTGGAGGGTTAAGGATAGGCGTGCTGAGCAGGGAGCCGTAAACACCTCCGTTAGAGATGGTGAAGACGCCACCTTGAAGATCAGCGAGCTCAATTTTTCCTTCTTTGGCTTTTACCGCGTAAGCGATGATCTCTTGCTCGATTTCAGCAAAGGATTTTTTATCACAGTCACGCAAGACAGGAACCACGAGACCTTTTTCTGTACCGATGGCGACACCGATGTCATAGAAATTGTTCTGAATCACATCGTTTCCTTCGATGCGACCATTAATACCGGGCACGTCCTTGAGCGCCTGCACGGTGGCCTTCACAAAGAAGGACATAAAGCCGAGCTTGCAGTTATGTTTGGCAACAAAGTCCTCTTGCACTTCCTTGCGCAGCTTCATCACAGCACCCATGTCCACCTCATTAAAGGTGGTGAGGATGGCGGCGGTTTGCTGGGCATTGACCAAGTGGCTGGCGATCTTGCGGCGCAGCATGGACATCTTTGTGCGGGTAGTGCGGCCATTGTCCTCAGACTGTGGTGAGCCACCACGCTGAGGTGGATCTGGCACTACGGTAAGATCAGGCTTGATAGGCGCAGCGGGTGAGGAGGCGGCAGGCGTAGCCGGAGCGGGTGCTGCGGCAGGTGCTGGTGTGACTGGTGCTGGTGTGGCCGCTGGCGCAGGAGAGGCTGAGGCGGCGGATGCTGCTGGTGCTGCTGGTGCGGAGCCCACGGTGAGAGTGGCAATGAGCGTGCCGATCCCTACCTCCTCACCTTCGGGCACGATGATTTGGATGGTGCCATTGTCCTCAGCTTCTAATTCGTTAGAAACCTTATCCGTTTCCAGAGTGACGAGGATGTCTCCTTTGGCAACGGCGGCTCCGTTAGAAATGTGCCAACGTCCGATGTTTGCGGAGGTGATGGACTCACCAGCGGCGGGGACTTTGATATCGATCACTTGGCCAGAGTTTTCTGGAGTGGCTGACGCGGCGGGAGCTTCCGTGGCCTCCGGTGCTGGTGACTCTGCTGGTGCGGCCTCAGCACTTTCCTCAATGGTTGCCACGACGGTGCCGATGGCTACCTCTTCACCCTCCTGCACGAGGATGGTGAGCTTGCCGGGGGCATCTGCCTCAAGGTCGTTAGAAACCTTATCAGTCTCGATGGTGAGTAGGTTTTCTCCTTTAGCGACGATGTCGCCATTTTGTTTGTGCCAGCGTGCGACGTTTGCGGAAGTGATGGACTCGCCAACGTTTGGAATTTTGACTTCGGTAGCCATGGTGGTGGTATGTTAGGGAATGTTTGTTAGGAAATGGAATTAAACTTCAAAGGCTTCTTCGATGAGCATTTTTTGTTCGCGTGAGTGTTGTGCTTTTGAGCCAGCAGCTGGGCTGGAGGATGACTTGCGGCCAGCGTAGCGGATGTGGGAGTCAAATACCTCGCTCAGGCGTGGTGCCACGTAGGTGTATGCGCCCATGTTCTTTGGCTCTTCCTGCGCCCAGATGAATTTCTTGGCATTGGGGAAGCTACTGACAAGCATTTCCAGCATCTCGGTGTTAAATGGATAGAGCTGCTCGATGCGGATGATGGCGGAGTTTTCAATCTCCTTCTCATCGCGATACTGGGCTAGATCATAGAAGACTTTGCCGGTGCAGAAGACAATGCGGCTGACCTTCTCTGGGTTTTCAAACTCCTTGGTATCTGGCAGCATTTCTTGGAAGCATGAGCCTTCTAGGAAATCGCTCTCAGGGGAAACTGCCTCTGGTCTAGTCAGCAGACTCTTAGGCGTCATCAGGATGAGCGGCTTGCGGAAATCACGTTTCTTCTGGCGGCGTAGCGCGTGGAAGTACTGGGCGGGTGTGGAGAGGTTGCCTACCTGGATGTTTTTCTCCGCGCAGAGCTGGAGGAATCTTTCCAAGCGTGCGCTGGAGTGCTCAGGTCCCATGCCCTCGTAGCCGTGAGGGAGGAGCATCACCATGCTGCTTGGGGTTTGCCATTTGGACTCAGCTGAGGAGATAAACTGATCAATGATGACTTGTGCGCCGTTGGCAAAATCACCAAATTGTGCTTCCCACATGATGAGCATGTTCGGGCAGCCGAGGGAATATCCGTAATCGAAACCTAACACAGCGGCCTCTGAGAGGAGGCTGTTGTAAACGCAGAACTTCGCTTGATCATCAGAAACGTGGGTCAGTGGAATGTGACGCTCGCGTGTTTCTGAATCATAGAACACGGCGTGGCGATGACTGAAGGTGCCTCGGCGAACGTCCTGACCAGAAAGGCGCACAGGATTACCCTCCATGAGGAGTGAACCCCAGGCTAGGGACTCGGCAAATGCCCAGTCAATAGGGCCGCCGTTTTCAAGTGCCTCTTTACGGCGCGGGATGAATCGCTTGGCGAGGGTGTTGTGAAGGTTAAACCCATCTGGGATGGTGGTGAGAACTTTGCCGATGTGCTGGAGCTTGTCCTGCGCGATGCCAGTGGCAACGGGAGCGTGGCTGTATTCAGGCTGAGGCTCGGCGGTGGAGCCACTAAAGACGGTACGGTCCCCTGCCTCCATGTGCTTCACCATCTTATCATATCCGGCATCGAGGGATTGCTCAATCTTCGTCTGCACTTCATCGGCGGCTGACTGGCTGAGGTTTCCTTCGGCAACGATGCGTTGCTTGTAGAGATCCCCGATGGGTTTGCGGGCGTTGACTTTCTTATAAATGTGCGGCTGGGTGAATGCTGCTTGGTCCGCCTCATTGTGTCCGTGGCGACGGTAGCAATACATATCAATCACGATGTCCCGACCAAAGTGCTGGCGGAATTCAAGCGCGGTGATGGCAGCCCAAACAAGCTCAGCTGGCTCCTCACCATTGACGTGAATGATGGGGGCTTCGATCATTTTGGCAACATCCGTGGCGTAGTCCGAGGAGCGGGCGTCTTCGGGCATCGTCGTGAAGCCGATCTGGTTGTTAACGATCAGGTGGATGGTGCCTCCGGTGCGGTAGCCGGGAAGCTGGGAAAGGTTCAGCACTTCCGCTACGGGACCTTGCCCGGCAAATGCGGCGTCTCCGTGGAGGAGAAGTGGGAGTACACGTTTGCGGTCAGTTTTCACCCCATCATCGCCGAGGATGCGCTGGCGGGCGCGGGCTTTTCCTTCCACTACGGCATTGACGGCTTCTAGGTGACTTGGGTTTGCCGCTAGGCTGACGCGGACCTCTCCATTCTCAAGCTTGCGGGTGCCCTCGTAGCCGAGGTGATACTTCACGTCACCATCACCAGCAACGAGGTCTGGCACGTAGTTCGGTGTGAACTCATAGAGTAGAGTTGTTAGGGATTTGTGCAGGAAGTTTCTCAGCACATTGAGTCGGCCACGGTGCGCCATGCCCATCTCAATTTCATCCACGCCGGTGTCTGGGCATTTTTGCAACAGAGTATTAAGCACCACCATGGCGGCCTCTCCGCCCTCAAGGGAGAAACGTTTCTCACCGAGGAATTTCTTAGCGATGAAGGATTCAAAAAGTTGGGACTCTAACAACCACCGAAGAACGTCTGAGTGGTTAATGTCCAGCTTAGGTTGTGTCTCATGGCGAGTCTCTACACGCTGGCGGATCCAGTTCCGCACTTCCGTGTTGTGGATGTGCATAAACTCGAAACCGATGAAGCCGGAGTAGGTTTCCTCCAGTGCCTGTATCATTTCGCCCAGCTTCATCTTCTGGCCATTGCGGAAGAACTGGGTGGAAACCTCGCGGTCCATGTCCGCATCACCGAGGCCGAACTGTGAGAGCTCAAGGCGTGGGTTACGCGCGCCCTGCTCATCCAGTGGATTCAAGTGGGCTTGGGTGTGACCAAGTGTGCGGTAGTTGTAAACAAGGCTAACAACTTTGCCACGGAAGTTCAGGTAGTGCTCATCAATAGGCCCACTCTGTGGAGACTGCGGTGCTGGTGCGGTAGCTGCTGCTGCGCCCTGCTTCTTGATCTGCGCGGTGCCGAGCTCGAACCCTTCAAAAAATGCCGCCCAATCTGCCTCTACGGATTGTGGGTCGTCACACCATTGTTCGAATTTTTGATCCAATAAATCTGCGTTGAAGCGTGCTGATACAGAAGATTTCATGTCCTGGTAAAAATGTGAATTACTGGCACCTGCGTGTTTTATTGCTTGGTGCTTGCTGAAACTTGGGTCTAATTACTGTCACACCTCACGAGAGTCAACGCGTAAGGGGTGTTTTTACCACTTATTTCCACCACCATGATCGACGTCAGAAACCTCACCAAGCGCTACGGCAGGCATACTGCGGTGAAAGATCTTAGTTTCCAAGTAGGCTCAGGGGAGATTGTTGGTTTCCTCGGGCCGAATGGTGCGGGCAAGACAACTACCCTTAGAATGCTCACCGGATACTTGCCGCCCACGGCGGGGAACGCTAACATCGCCGGCTACGATATCTTCCGCCAATCACTCAAGGCCCGCCGGAAAATCGGCTACATGCCAGAGAACGTGCCCCTCTACGATGAGATGCGAGTGAAGGAATATTTACGATACCGCGCCCACCTTAAAGGGCTTCGGGGGAAGAATGCCCGAATGCAAATGGGCGAAACCATGGAGCTCTGCGGCCTCAGCCACGTCCGCCGGAAGATGATCAAAACCCTCTCAAAAGGCTACCGCCAACGCGTCGGCCTAGCTGATGCGCTCATCCACAGACCAGATTTGTTAATCCTCGATGAGCCAACCAACGGTCTCGATCCCAATCAAATCCGTTCGATCCGGAACCTCATCAAACGGCTTGGAGAAACCCACACCATCATGGTTTCCACCCATATTCTCTCTGAGGTGGAAATGACCTGCAATAACGTCATCATCATCGATGAAGGGCGGATCAAGGCGCAAGGCACTCCCCCAGAGCTGGTTAAAAACATGCGTGCCGCTGGCAAAATCACCCTAGAAGTGCATGCTGAGGCGGAAACTGTCACAGGGGCGATTTCTCGGCTAGATCACGTTAAAAAAGTCACCCAAGAGCCATCGTCTGATGAGTGGACACAGCTCTCTGTGCTAGTGGATTCTGGCACCGATGCCCGCGAGCGTATTGCGAACTTGATGAGTCAGTATGGTTGGCCGATCCGCACCCTGCACCGTCATCAGGCAACGCTTGAGGATGTTTTTGTGGAGCTCACCCGCAAGGATTGATCTTTCTGGGAGGCTCTCACCAAGAAGGAGGGCAAAAAAGAGTCGGCGCCCTGCTTCCAGAACGCCGACAACACACAACAAAGAATGTTTTTTAGCTGATATAGCTGACCCCTGTTATGCAGGGGCGGGCAGCTCCAGCGTTTCATCACCCGGATCGGTGTCTTGATTTTTCGCCGTGGAGCGCATCTTATCGGCTGCGTTTCTCCCTGCCTTAGCGCCTTTGGCAATGCCGTCCTTAACGGATTGTGGCACAAACTCATTGGCAAATGCTCCGGCGAAGAAAACACCGTAGGCCGCGCCGTATGCAAGATCGTGCACGGCGCCGGACACAGCTTCTTTTAGCTTGGGTGCAGCCTCCCGCGCCTTAGATGTGGCATCGCTACGCCCCGCGCTGAATGCATCTCCGCAGGATTCGAATTGGCGCTTAGCACCGTTGTCAAAGTTTTCGTGATTGTCTGAATGGTCCATAATAGTAGTGGTTTAATTTTATGTTTAGTTTGGCGGAAGCCTGATTGGCTCTCATTCGCTACAGTGGATTAGAGCATGGTCCGCGCTAGTTCACAGTTACAATCGCACACTACTATTATAACGCCAATGGAATCTTTTCTACTAGCGAAAACTGAAAAGTTTCACACCCGCGCCATGCCAAAACCCTCCATCACCTTCTCCAGATCCTTGGGTAGCGCTCCACCGCTTTGCGCGTTCATCTCCACTCTTACGAGAAACGAAACACCGTCACGGTGTACTTCACGGGCAATGATGGCACGTATCGGGCCGGACTCAATATCCCACTCAGAGCCATCTTCTATGGCCACCCATCGCCCTTCTAACAACTCACCTAACACCTCCTCGCGGAGAGTGCCCACCCCGCACCACCAGCGTGCTTCGTAGTCGTTCAAATTCACCCAATTATCCGCCAGCAAAATGCTCGGCTGATGGGAAGTTTCTGGCACGTTGTGTCGCCAGCGCAAACTATACCACCAACGTGTCCAAGCACGAATCTTCGGCTGAATCACCTCCACCAAACCAAGCTTGAACCGCGCCATCGGGGTGTCAAAACCAACCGTCAACGGTCGCCGAGGTTGCATACTCAAAATAATCGGTTGGTATGCTGCAGTGCCCATATAACCGTGATAAATCACATCCCCAGAGGAAACCGCAAGAGCTCCACCTTCATAAACCCTCCCCTTCCAGCGCGCGCCCCCCGCCCTACCGAACTTCTCAGGATGATCCCTCATCAATAGCGCCTCCGCCTTGCCATATCCACGTTGTTGTTTGAGGTATCTCCACAGAGTGGTCCTGCGCCTGTGCCAAACAAACGCCCCACCGCAAAACCCCATACGGAAACCAGCGGCATCGAGCCTCCAGCAGAAATCAACATCATCACCCGCCACTCGATAAACCTCGCCAAACCCCTTGATCACCTCGAACGCCTCACGTCTAACAGCAAGATTGCAGCCCGGCATGTGCTCGGCGTGGCGATCATCCAGCATCACATGCGATGGCGCACCGGGTGCTGCCGCCACCACCGCCTCATCCACATCCTCGCGGTGCTCTGGAAGCGGCGGCAGATTAGGCCCACAGCAGCCGTCCCAGCTCCCTCGGTGGAACTCCCACGCCAGCCATCTCAGCCAGCCCGCATCCACTTCACAATCATCATCCGTGTAGGCAAAGATATCTCCCTCAGCGTTCCGCGCCCCAAGATTCCGCGCAGCGCTCAGCCCGCCATGTTCACTATGAATCAAGCGTACGTCGCGGTATTTCTCCACCACACTCACCGTGTCATCGGTAGAGCCATCATCCACCACAATCACTTCATAAGCAGGATAATCCAGCCGCTCTAGCGCACGCAAACAAGCATCCATCCGGTGTCCACCATTATAGGTGCAGACGATCACAGAAAACATCGGCCACTCAAGCAGAGGAATGCCATCCTCTGGGGTCCTGATATTTTCTAACATCCCTTTCACCTCCGCCAACGCCGGCTTAGCCAGACCATCTCGGGTAGTTAGACCAAAGTCCCAATCAAGCACCTCCTGCCCAGCATTCCACCAGCGATCACACCAACTGTAAATCGCCACCCCCGCCATCGAATTACGCAGGCATTCATCTATCCCCCACGCCAATGACTCCGCTTGCTTGGCATCGCCACCGCGCCGTGAATCCAGGCCAAACTCACTAATCAGCACCGGCCGATCACCCGCCACATGATGGAGCCGTGGCAAATACGCAGCAAGCTGTCCACGCTGCTCCAGGTAAACATTCATCGCCGTAAAGTCAGCATTCTGAGGCTCCAAGAACTCCGTGGTCGGGAAGCTCGCATACGCAAACAATAACCCAGAACCACGCTCCCTGCCCAAGGTGATAAGTTTCTCCAGCGCCAACCTCACCTCCGTGACACCCATCCAGCGAACCATATCACAGGGGATTTCATTAGCCACAAACACCCCCGCCACCGCAGGATGCGCACCCCACTCCGCTAAGCCATCAAGCAACGCACGCTCACCCTCCATGTAGAGCTTAGGCTGGCTAATAAAATCATGCCCCCACCGCCATGACGGCCCAATAAAAACCCACAAACCACAAGCCGCCGCCTCACCTAACAACACCTCGGACACCTCGCCATAAATACGGATCGCATTGAAGCCCGCCTGCGCAATACGCGGCATTTCCTCCGCAGGATCAGGTGTGTGATCCTCTGGAAACGGCCCGTAAGTGACCATTTTCAAAAACACACGCTCGCCGCCAGCACGGAAAAACTTCCCGTCCACTTCAAGTCGATCCATAATCACCTCCGGCACACAGACACCCTATATCGGTGAACTCCGTACTTGAAACTGAAAACTTGAAACTTGAGACTCCCCCCGTGCTCAAGACCACTGATTTCGATTACCACCTGCCGGAGGAACTCATCGCTAGCCGCCCTCTCTATGACCGTGCGGCATCGCGCATGATGGTTGTGCACCGCACCACGGGAGAGATCGAGCACCGGATGTTTACGGACTTTCCTGACTACTTAAAACCTAACGATCTACTCATCCTCAACGATACCAAGGTGACACCAGCTCGTTTTTTTTCCAACGATGGGAAAATAGAGCTCGTCTGCACCCACAAACTTTCCGAGCTAGAGTGGGAGTGCCTAGTTCGCCCAGGGAAAAAAATGAAACCTGGCCGCACCGTGGAAATTGGCGACTCCACAGGCACGGTTATTTCTGTGTTAGAAAACGGCAACCGCATCATCAGCTGGAGTCACCCTGTGGACGAGGAAACTCATGGCCGATTAGCACTACCGCACTACATGAACAGGGAAAGCGATGTGGCGGATAGAGACCGATACCAGACAACCTTTGCCCGCGAAGAAGGCGCTATCGCCGCTCCTACTGCCGGGCTGCATTTCACTCCAGAAATCCTCGCGAATATTCACCATACTTTTCTAACACTACACGTCGGCGTCGGCACATTCCGCCCCGTGAAGGCAGAGTATATCAAGGACCACGAGATGCACGAGGAGCGATACCACCTCAGCGAGCAAACAGCAGCCTTGATCAATAAAACGCGCGCTGACAACGGCCGAGTATTCTCCACCGGCACCACCTGCACCCGTGTGCTAGAAAGCTTAGCAAAATCACAAATTACAAACCACGAATCACAAATTTCCCCCGCATCGGGAGCTACGGATATTTTTATCAACCCTCCGTATGATTTCAAGGTCGTTGATTGTTTGTTAACCAACTTTCACCTGCCGCAAAGCACGCTGATCATGCTGGTTTCCGCCTTCGCGGATCGGGATCTCATCCTAGAAGCTTACGCCAAAGCGGTAGAAGAAAAATATCGATTCTTCTCTTACGGCGACTGCATGTTGATCGTGTGATTTTTTGCCTAGAACGTCACGGTTTGGCCAAGCTCTGCACACTCGATGTCACCATCGTGAATCTCCTTGAGAGCCTCGCGCAATGCCTGAGATCGGTCAGTTTCTCCGTGGACTAGCCACACCTTCTTCTTGCTACCACCCATGGCCTTAAAATAATCTAACAACTCCGAGTGATCGGCATGACCTGAGAAGGAATCTACGATTTCAACCTGCGCGCGCAGGGCGTGCATTTTTCCAAAGATCGGCACCTCGGGATCGCCGTTACGGATCTTCCAGCCAAGGGTGTTTTCCGCGCAATATCCTACAAAGAGAATGGTGTTATTAGAGAAGCCCACACCGTTGCGTAGGTGGTGAAGAATGCGCCCCGCCTCACACATGCCAGAAGCGGAAATAACAATCGCTTGACGTTTGTTGTCATTGAGCTCCTTGGACTTCTTGACTGACCTAATCAAGGTGAGCCCATCGAAGCCAAAGGGGTTGCGTTTTTCATACAGGAAATCGTTTACCTCTTGATTAAAACACTCAGGGTGAAGACGGAAAATCTCCGTTGCATTCACCGCCAGAGGGCTATCTACATAGACGGGTATTTCTGGGATCTGCTTGCTCTCAAAAAGCTCGTGCAAAACGTAGAGAATCTGCTGGGTGCGCTCCACAGCAAAGCAGGGGATGATAATCTTCCCGCCGCGCTTAATCGCCTTATTCAGAATGGCTGCAATACGGTCATCAGCACCAGTGCCAAGCTCATGCTCACGGCCTCCATAGGTGCTCTCCATGAGAAGATAATCCACATTTTCCACCGCCACTGGGTCATTGAGAATGTCATTGTCTCCGCGCCCCACATCGCCAGAGAAAAGCAGACGCTTAGTTTCTCCATCATCTTGATCCTCGATCTCTAACAAAACCTGCGCACTCCCCAAGATATGACCCGCATCATAGAACCTAACAGTCACGCCAGGCGCCACCATCATTGGTCGCTCATAGCCGACGTTGATAAACTGAGTGAGACACTTCGCAGCATCACGCTCAGTGTAGAGCGGCTCGATGGGGTCCTCACCCCGCTTGGCGCGTTTTTTGCTGATCCACTCGGCATCGCTAACTTGAATACGTGCGCTATCAGCAAGCATGATCTGGCAGAGATCGCGGGTGGCAAAGGTGGCATAGATATTCCCCTCAAACCCCTTTGCGCAGAGATTAGGGAGGTTTCCAGAGTGATCAATATGCGCATGCGAAAGCACCACACAATCAATCTCCTTAGGATCAAATTGAGGAAAACAGCAGTTCACCTTGTAGGCATCCTTACGCCGCCCCTGGTAGAGCCCGCAATCGAGTAGGATTTTTTTCCCATTTACCTCCAAGAGGTGTTGAGATCCAGTGGTGGTGCCCGCTGCACCGCAAAACTTTAGCTTCATAAGTGTAGTAAACAGCACAACCCATCACCTGACAAGCGATGAGTTAGCTTCAATAAGAACGACTGAATCAGCACCAGAAAATGCTCCTCAAAAATGAAAAATAGAACAAACGGTTTGACAGCTCGTTTTTATTTTTATCTCATTAGCGCGTATGAAGGCCTCCATTATTACATTACTAGCACTCTCAACCGCTGCTCAAGCGGCGACTATCAGCTTGAACTTCACTGACAATGACTCAGCAGACTCGACCATGAGTGCTGGGGATATTGCCGGAGCACCCTCAGTAACAGGTGCTAGGGTAGATGATTGGAATAACATCACCGTCAACGGAGCAAGTGGAGGCCCAGCCGCTGGATTAAACGATGATTCTGGAACTGCTGTCGCTGCCTCAGTCAGCTACACCACCGATTTTGCAAACTGGCGTTTAAACCATGCTGTTGCCAATGGAGATGATCGCATGTGGAAGGGCTACATTGATATCGCAACATCCGGTTCAGTGACAGTTTCCAACCTTACTTACGGAACGTATGATGTGGTAGTCTATTTTGACGGCTCCAATGGCACTGAATGGCGCAAGGCTGGCTACACAATCGGCGCTGACTTCCAAGATGGAGAAGATTCCGAAAGCACTAGCTGGGGTACAGGACAGAATACAAACAATGTCTATCAACTACCAACCCCTGGCGCAGGTGGAAATAGCATCTATGACAATGTAGGAACCAACAATGACGAGGGTAACTACCTCGTTTTCACTGGAGTGACTGGCTCTTCTTTCACCGTGAACGCTGCGGGAACAGGCGGAACTACCTCAACCAGAAGAGCTCCCATCAATGGCATCCAGATTATTGAGACTGTGCCGGAGCCAAGCTCTGCCCTCTTGTTAACAATGGGCTCCATCGTTCTCTTCCGCAGGAAAAGATCATAACCCGCACGGCACTAGCCCACCAAAGGAAAACATCCGCACCTCTCAGAAAGAGGCTGCGTGAATCTGTGCCCCGAGGCCACGGAATTTTAAAAACTTCCCTAGATTTGGGTTGACACATCACCTGCTGACTCCTAGTTTGCGCGCCCCTCGAAATGAGGTGAGCGGGTCACGCCGCTCTGGGAAGCCGACTGTAACAAGTCACACCGGCAAGCGGATTGTTAACCATCCATGTGATTGCCACCCACTAAAACCAACGAATAATCGACCATGAAAAAGACATTTTCTGCCAAAGCTCAGGACGTTGAGCGCAAATGGTATGTCATTGATGCTGAGAACAAAATTCTCGGCCAAGTCGCCGTGGAAGCAGCGAACCTGCTCCGTGGCAAGAACAAGCCAATCTTCACACCACACGTTGATACCGGTGACTACGTCATCATCATCAATGCTGAAAAAGTGGTCCTTTCCGGAAACAAAGAGACGGAGAAAATCTACACCCGCTACACCGGATACGTTGGTAACCAAATCGTAGAGACTCCTCGCAAAGTCCGCGCCCGCCGCCCTGAGCTCCTTCTCGAGCGCGCCGTTCGTGGAATGGTTCCCCATAACAAACTGGGTGATGCCATCTACAAGAAACTCAAAGTCGTTGTTGGTGCAGACCACAAGCACGAGGCACAGGCACCTGAAGCCTACGAAGTTGCCTAACTAAACCCTCTATTTAACTTTTAACTAATTTATTCCAATGAGCGAAGCCACAACATACTGCGCCACAGGTCGCCGCAAAACATCCGTTGCCCGCGTATGGGTAACTCCAGGCACCGGCCGCATCACCGTGAACAACAAAGGATTCGAAGACTACATCCCAACTGTAACTCTTCAAAATGCCGTTCTTGAGCCATTCCAAAAAGCCAAGCTGGTCAACAAGTTTGACGTCAAAGTCGTTGCCAAAGGTGGCGGCATGTCCGGCCAAGTCGGTGCTATCCGCCTCGGTATCGCCCGTGCCCTCTGCGAGCACGATGAAGAGCTCCGTCCTGCACTGAAAGAAGCAGGCCTGATGCGCCGTGACCCACGCCAGAAAGAGCGTAAGAAATACGGTCAGCCAGGTGCACGTAAGAAGTTCCAGTTCTCCAAACGTTAATCGAACCACTAACTCCTACATATTATTATGTCCAAGCACTCATCACTCAAAGTCTCCGGCGGAGCCGGTGGAAAACGTTCTGTCCTCAAACGCTTCGAGCGCATTAAGCTTCTCAAAGAGCGTGGCCAGTGGAAAGAAGGTAAGAGCCCAATCGGCCTGCCCAAAACCAAGCCAGAGGCGTAAGCTCCCGCTTACAAAATCCATTATCCCAACCCGCCTGCTGGAAACATTCCACAGGCGGGTTTTTTCGTGATGCCCATCCATCACAAATTACCAATTACGAATCACCACTCCTCATGTCCGGTATCCGACTCAATAAATACCTCGCCTCCTGTGGCGTAGGCTCTCGCCGCGCCTGTGATGCTATCATCCAGGAAGGCAACGTCTTTATCAATAGCAGCCGCTGTGATAACCCAGCCACCCGTGTGATGCCTGAGGACTCGGTGCGCGTAGGCCGCAAACACGTCAGCCCCAAAGCCACGGAAGTCATCCTCTTCAATAAACCTCGTGGCCTCGTCTGCACCGCCAATGATGAGTTAGGCAGAGAAACCATCTACGCAGTGCTTCCACCTAAGTTTCAGCATCTGAAAAACGTTGGGCGCCTCGATAAAGAATCAGAAGGCCTCATTGTCCTCACCAACGATGGCGAGCTGGCTCTCACCCTGACGCACCCTCGGAAGAAAATTGAAAAAGAATACATCGTCACCGTAAACCAAGCGTTCCCGAACGAAGTGATCGATAAACTCATCGCAGGTGTCCACACTCCAGAAGGGCGCGCCGCCGCCAAGAGCATCCGCCGCATCTCACCGCGCCGCGTGCGTGTGGTGTTAGAGACTGGGCTAAAACGCCAAATCCGCATCATGTTTGAAGCCGTGCACCTCAAGGTTAGTAAACTCGTACGTGTCCGCATCGGCTCCGTGGAGGGCGATGGCATAGGCATCGGTGCCTGGCGCGCACTTGATGAGATCGATATCCAAGATCTTCAGAAAAACCCCAAGACCCGCCGCACCCCGGCCGATGTAGAAAAGGCAAAGACAAGCCAACGCCGCCGCCCAGCAAAAAAAGCTACCAAAAAGAAAACCGCCAAAAAAGCCGCACGCAAGCTCACCTCGCGCAAGCCGATCAAGCGTAAACCCGCCGCTAAAAAACGCCGCCGCTAGTCATTAGTCGTTGATGGTTACCATAAAAATGCCCCTGCACAAACAAGCCGCCGCGCTACTGCAGCAAACATTCCATCGGCAAGCTACTCACACTGCCCGCGCCCCAGGTCGCGTGAACCTCATCGGTGAGCACATCGATTACTGCGGTGGCCATGTGTTACCCTTTGCCATCGAGCAGCACATTCACGTTGCCGCTGCACTGAACAACCGCCAAAAAATTCGCATCGCTTCCTCACACTCAGGGGAAACAGTAACCATCGATTTGAACCAACCCATCGAGCCGGCTGAACCATCGTGGGCAAACTATCCGCGCGGTGTTGTCCACCTCTTCCAAGAGCACATTCAGAGCACCCTTCCCGGATTTGATGTTGCGATTGTATCCAACTTACCAACGGGAGCCGGGCTATCATCTTCTGCCGCCCTTGAGCTAGCCGTTGCTACATTGTTAGAAAAAATAACCAGCACTGCACTCCCATTGCGAACCAAGGCATTGCTCTGTCAAAAAGCCGAGCATGAGTTCGCCGGAGTGCCCTGTGGCATCATGGATCAGTTTGCCTCCGCCTACGGGCAACGCGGCCAGCTCGTGCTGATTGATTGCCAAAAGCAGGACGCCAAACTCATCCCCCTAACAGAGCAAAAAGTTTCTCTCATTATCGCTAACACTAACGTTTCCCATGAGCTTTCATCCAGTGCTTATGCTGACCGACTAGCGAGCGTTCATTCTGCGCTGAAAACAATCACCGCCGCGACAGGAAAAACCCACTGGCGGCAAGTCACCGCACAGGACATCGAAGCCACATCCACCGCTTTGGGAGAAACTAATTACCGCCGCGCTCGCCACATCGTAAGTGAAATGCAACGCAGCCTTGATGCCGTAACAGCCATCCAACAAACAAACATCCCCCTGCTCGGCGAGCTCATGCACGCCTCTCACCTCTCACTGCGCGATGACTATGAAGTTTCCTGCCATGAGTTAGACATCATGGTCGATATCGCTCAATCCATCGGGCTCCGAGGAGGCGTCTATGGCAGCCGCATGACAGGAGGAGGCTTTGGTGGCAGCACCATCACCCTGTGCGAAGTAGATCAAGCGGATGCTATCATCCGGCACATGAGCTCACGCTACCAATCGCACACCGGCATCACACCAGACATTTTCAAAACCCACCCCAGCGACGGCGCCTGCTAGCCCACCTCAATGCGGTGAAACCGCATTAGCCCGCAGCCTTATCCGCGGCATGGGGTTCCGATCAGTTAGAGACACCTTGAAACGGTGCAGAAAAGGGAGAACTCCATCATCTATTGCACCACTAAGTCTAGGTCTAGGAGCTTATCGATTCCAGCGTTTTACTGGAGTGCGGGAAAACGGAAGCTCAAGCTGTTGCCACTGAGGGCCAGGATTAGGATCAAAGTGCTCACCGCGGATAACGCAGGAAGCACGACGGAGAAGAGTCTGAGACAAAACAACAAACGAGCGAGCAGCAAGGGTTAATTTATTCATGTGAACAGTGTTCATGTTTACACCCATCAAGTCAAGACTACTTGTGAAAAAAATGATTTTTCCTGAGTTTCAGGGCTTCAGGGCGGCCAAGCTAAGGATCGGTCCGCACAGGCATGGGAATATAAAGGGAAATACTTAGTAGCTCGTAGCGAGTAGCAGGTAGCTGCAAGCGAGACAGCAGT
>JBMYYO010000024.1:0-32388 GCA_049609505.1 Akkermansiaceae bacterium
GCACGCACTGATAAAGAGGCTGCCACGAACTACATCGAAAATACAGATGCCATCGGCGATCAAGCTAAGTCCATGATCAAACGCTTCAGCGAAGGCGGCGGCCGTGGATTCGGTCGCGGCCGCGGAGGCCGTTAATCTCACCGCAGCTCAATAAAGATAATCTTTTCACAACATCCCACAGGTCATTCCGGCCTGTGGGATTTTTTCTGTCTAATTTGAGCTGCTATTAGCTCCGCCAAAGAGGCTAATCAAAATGCAATGGGTTCCCGTGAATGCGAGCATCTGTTAGTAGTTCATCCATGTAGGCGCAGGGTGCGTAAAAAACGGCCCAGTTCTTGCCGCGTGAGGCGAGTTGGTTAAACTCCTCGATGGAAAGCTTGATCGAAGCGATGTCCGCTTTGGTTTCAGCATCCACAGCCAGGATGATCGGATGATCAGTTAGATGGCCAGTAGGTGAGATGGCAGGGGAACTCACTGCCAGCATGTAGGGATTTCAGAAACCCAACGGTAATGGCTGATAGGAAAACCCTTTCCGCATGACCACATAGCTAGCAGCATAGAGAGTTAGAGAACCTAATATTGCCCCCCATATAATAGCCGTTTTTTGTTTCACGATCAAAGAGCATAACCCCGCTTTAGGCTTAAGCAAATGAATTGTTGCAGTGTAAAAATTCAGGGTGATCAAGCTAAGGATAGGCTCGCGAAGACGCGGAGATATAGAGCGGGCAGCAGGTAACAAGTAGCAGGTAGCGCTACAGATGGCTGATTCCATAACGTCTAGAGCGATTCATTTAACTCTCCCCCCTAGCTTGGTCGCCCTGGGGTAAAAATTATCTCTTTGCCTGATACCTTCCTTCGATGTGGAGGGTGTCACCTTTGAGGATGTGCTGGTATCTGCCTTCGACGGTGATGGAGTCCTTTGTCGCTGAGGTGACGCGCTTTTTCCATTCCACTTTCTTGCCGCTACGCAAGATGCAAAATCCATCCGCTGTGAACTCGCGGCTGTGGTCTTTAAGGTATTTCCACGTTCCTAATAAAGCGTGGCCTTTGAGACTAACAGGTTTTGGCTTGGCCACGGGCTTCTTCGGATCAGTGAGGGGGACGGCCAGTTTGGTTTCAAAGGGCGCATGGACGCGGAGGCGGATGTTCTTGAACTCCACAGGCGCACCCTCGGATTCCAAACAAAGATACCCAGCACGCGGATTGATGTCTTCTCCTCCGGAAACTTCCACGCCATTCACCCAGAGGCGCACCACTCCATCAATGGCGCGCACATAGTAGTGATTCCACTGGTTGATTCCTTTGGTTGTGTTCTTGGACGGGAAACTGCGCCGCCCGTTTGGAGCAACAGGCGGAAAGGGCTTCATCTTGATTGGGCCAACGGGAAATACATCGCCGTGGCTGGTGAACCAATCACCTTTCTTTTTATACTGTTTCTCATAAATCTCACGGTAGCCGAGATCGAGCACTTGCACCTCGATCCCTTGCGGGAGCCGGCCATGCCCTGCGGCAAGCCGATTGATAGACTGCGGGGTGGCCCAGACAAAGACGCCCGAGTTTCCACCCTTCTGCTTGTGCATCCATTCGCAGGAGAACTCGAAGTTTGTTAGAGGTTTGCGATAGCGGATGACACCTGTCGGCTTACCATTGCAGAACGCGTGCCCCTTTTCCCACTTCCAGGTGTCTGGATGGCAGTTCACATTCACAAAATCCTCGCCGTCTAGGGCGATCCATCCAGGGCCTTCTCCTTTGCTAAACTTGGGCTCAATTTTGGCAACTAAACCGCTATCGATTTCACCAGCGATGTCGCTCATCAGATAGGCGGCGATGTCACGCACGTCCTGATTGCTTAAGCCCATGTTAGACGCCGATGGCATCCATGAGTGGTTCTTGAGATATTCGATTTTTGCTCGTGGTTTGCGGAAAGCGACTTTAATTGTAGAGCCACCGACGGTTTTCACCCGAATGGCACCAGCGTGGTAGCTGTATCCACGGGCAACGCCTTCCATGCGGTGCCCATTCTGGGTAATCACCAAGGGCTTATCGTAGCCATGCGCAAGCTCAGCGGATGGGTTGATGATCGCCTGCACAACTTCTGAAGTTTTACGGACTTGTCCCCAGTTTGTTAGGTTCGGGCCAAAGGGGGCGCCGTTGGAGCCAATCTGGTGGCACATTGTGCAGAGAGCTGCCTTGCTGCGGCCGTTATCAATGTTCGGCTTGAGTGCGGAGATTTCTTTCACCGTGCCTATCTTGGTGGGGATGCCAAATTTTTTAGGAAACAGATAACTCTGCGTGAGTGCGATCGGGTCTGGATCGTTAACGTCTTTTTCCAGAAACTCAGTGATGGTCAGCTGGTAGTCCGCGCCGCTGAACGCTGGGTGTTTTTTGAAGCGCTGGAAGAAGGCGTAGTTTTTTTTGCGCTCGGTATCTGTGTAGCATAGACCATAGGTGTAGGCGAGCTGGCGGAAGGTTGAGAGATCAACATTTTGCGCGATCATGCAGTCGGCAAGGTCAGCTAATGCTTGCGGGGAGCGCACACGCCAGGCGAGATTCCGCTGGCGCGCGGTCCATGATTTAGGCTCGGGCTGTGTGGGTTTGATGAGTTTTTGATAGACCTCTTCCGGGTAGTCATCAGTGACAGCTCCGAGAGCCTCAAGATACCAGCGGTTTTTTCCATCGTAGCTGGCAATGAGTTTGGCGAGTGGGGCAGAGATGTCAGCTAGCTTCATTCCGCGCATGGTGCTGAGGACTTCACGGCGCACGGCAATATGTTTGTCATTGGCCATCTGGGTGAGAATCGGCGCCATTGGTTCGCGCTCCGCGTGTCTCAGCGCGCGGATAGCGAGGATGCGCCAATGTGGATCTTCCGCGCTAAGTAGTGCCTTCACGGATGCTGGACCTCGCTCATCTTTGAGCTGTGCCATGATGAATGCGGCACGAGCGCAGTAGTAGGCGTTGTCCGCATGTTTTTTGCTAAACGCAAGCAGTTGAGTAAATGCATCATCGCGCTTCTTTAAGCGGTCTTGGGCGACCCAACGCACACCAGGAGCCGGGCTTCTCAACGCTTCTAACAAACCGGCTGTCGTGGAGAAATCAATGGTTGGCAGTTTCACAGAGGACCCTTTGCGCGCAATACGGAAGATGCCTCCCGTGGAGTTGCCCGCGCCGCGTGAGTTGACGTGGGAGTTCCAGTCACTGACAAATAGAGCGCCGTCTGTATTGGCAACAACATCCGTTGGCATGAAGCCAGAAGCCGCTGGGTTCTTTGATTTGCGATCAGCGGTGAAGAACATTTTATCCAGTTCCTTCATTTCTATCTGCGCATCGTTCATGGTAGGGCGAAAGCTAAACAACCCACGGTGTACCGTTTCGCACACGAGATAGCGGCCACGGTGTTCTTTGCCCAGCTCATCGCCTTCGATGAAATAATCGCCCGTTGGTCCGCCGGGGCCCCAGACGTTTCCGGGAGGTGTCACGCCAGGGAAGTGCTCGCGCCAGTGACCATCATCACGGCGTAGAACTGATTTCCCGTGCCGCTCGTAAGCGGTGTCTTTGACTTCTTGGGTGACGGTTCTTTTCTCCCAGCTCTTTGCAGAATCCTCCCATGAGCGGTTACCGTCCTCCAGTGATGCGTAGCCGAAGTTCCCATGCTCCATCGCCCATGCCGCTCGGCAGTGAGTGGGATCATCGTTATCGGCGGTGAAGACATCTCCAAATGAGTTCACCAACATCGCGTGGGTGTTGCGGGTGTTTTGGAAAATAACCTCCGCCTTGCTGCCATCAGGATTCATCCGCACGCCAAACCCACCGACGTAGAGTCTGCCATCAAAGCTTTTTTTGCCGATGCTCCGAGGGTTTTGACTGTAGTATGAGCTGGCGTTGATTTGCCGACCATCGGACATGGTGACATCTGCCCCAATATTGCCGTGATTAAAATACCACTTACCACTCGGACCAGGGACGACGGCGTGTAGTGCGTGGTCATGGGTGCGACCATGAAACCCCTTGGCGATAATCTTTTCTGTATCCACTTTTGGGTCAAAAACATCATCCCGGTTCACATCCGTATAGACATGGATGTTAGGAGCCATGGAAACAACGATCACATTATCAAACACTGAGATGCCTAGAGGTTTAGAGCCGAATGTTGGGCCGAAAATTTTTACCGAATCAGCTTTGCCATCGTTATTGGTATCGGCAAGGATCTTGATGCGCGAGTGGGGGCCTTTTTCACCTGATTTCTGTAAATCCTCAGTCACCCAAAGTCGCCCTTTGGCATCAACATCAATCGCGGTAGGGGAGTGCACCATATCCGTGCCTGCCCAAAGTTTTGCCTCCAAGCCCGGTGCCACGGTGAAATCCTTCAGCATTGTCTGCTGGTCTGCACCAGCAATGAGGGTGGATGATAAGAGAATGAGTGCGGATCGTGATAGTATCATACTTAGAATAATGAGTGAGAATGGGTGAGCAACTACTACGCGTTCACTTTTGGAGTCTTTCGCGCAAAGGAGCTAGAAAATGACCAGTGAACGAGCTGCCAGCTTGCCTTGCGCAGATCCTGATGGCTAGAGTGCCTTTATGAAAGCACTTTCTATTAAACAACCATGGGCATGGGCAATTGTGCACGTGGGGAAAAACATTGAGAACCGCTCAAGGCGTACTCACTACCGTGGCACCGTTGCTGTGCATGCCTCCTTGGGAATTGCCCGAGATTGGGCGGAGTGGTATCCAGCCCGGACAAAAAAACCTCCCGCTCAGGACGAGTGGGCACTTGGCGCGATCATTGGTTTTGTGGATATCATTGACTGCGTGGAGGATTATCGCTCCAAGTGGTTCTATGGGCCGTTCGGTTATCGTTTGGCAAATCCCGTGCTGCTCAAGCAGCCAGTGCCATGCCGAGGCGCACTCGGATTATGGACAGTGCCTCCGCAGATTGTCCGAAAAATTAATCGGCAAAAATAGAAGCTCAAAAGTAGAAACTAAAAGCAAATCAACCGTGCGCTAGGATGCACCTGCGGCATCTTTCTCAATGTCCTCAATCAGATCCAGCTCTGGGCGGAAGTCTGCTGCGTGATAGGAGCTACGGACAAGTGGCCCACTGGCAACGTGGCGGAAGCCTTTATCGAGAGCGATCTGTTTGTATTCATCAAACTTCTCTGGCTTGATGTAATCCACCACTGGAAGGTGGCGAGGGGTTGGGCGGAGATATTGACCTAGCGTGAGCACTGTGACATCATGCTCTAACAAATCATCCATCGCCTTGAGAATTTCCTCCTCTTTCTCACCGAGGCCGAGCATCAGACCACTCTTGGTCACTACCTTACCGCCAGCCATTTGTTTAGCTTTTTTAAGCACGGTGAGTGATCTCTGATACTTAGCACGGCTCCGAACCAGCGGGGTGAGCCTCTCGACGGTTTCCAGATTGTGGTTAAAGATATGTGGGCGGGCACTCATGCACATCTCTAGAGCAAAGTCTTTGTCATTAAAATCAGGAGTCAGCACCTCAATAATAATGCCTGGGTTCACCTCGCGCACCGCGTTGATGACGTTTTTGAAATGCTCGCCGCCGCCATCGCGGAGGTCATCACGAGCCACTGCAGTGATGACGACGTGTTTGAGATCAAGGCGCTTGGTAGCCTCTGCCACACGCTGCGGCTCATCGTCCTCCAAGGCATCAGGGCGGGCTGTTTTTACGGCGCAGAAACCACAAGCACGAGTGCACTTTTCACCTGCAATCATAAATGTAGCCGTCCCTTGGCCCCAGCATTCCCAACGGTTCGGGCACTGAGCTTCTTCACAGACAGTTACCAAGTTTAGATCCGTGATCATGGACTTGGTGGACCAGAATTTAGGATCATTTGGGAGACGGACTTTGATCCAATCCGGCTTACGCTCGGTGTGCAATTCGGGATCCATTTTCATCCGTGGGCCGTGACAGTTCATGGCTGCTTATTAAGGCGGGATTGGGAAGTTTCAAGTTTGAAGTTACAAGATGTTTTATAAGGGGAGCTTAATTGCAAGTAGCCGCAAGCGAGGCAGTATCACCAAAACTAGGTGATCCAGCTGTCACAGCCCCTCTGCCACTAAGATGTCAGTAATTCAAAGCTCGCTTCGCTCACTTCCCTGCCATTCACCATGATGGAAACCTTTTGATCCCCCGCGTAGTAGCGGCGGGTGGTGATGACCTTAAAGGGGTGCTTTTTCTCCAAAACCACCTCCTCATCAGGCTTCAGAGTTAGGTTTTTCCACTTGAAAACCTTAGGCATGGTTCTGCCGTTGGCCTTCATCAGATGCAGCGCGTAATCGATGACTAACCGCTGCTCCTGCTTGGCTGCGCTCTTAATGCCCACCTTGATCGTGAGATTCTGGCCTAGCCTAATCGTTTGCGGGGAAACTTCAGGCGCTGCGACTCTAACTTCAGGTTTCTGGGTGAAGCCTAACAGAGAGAAAACATCTGGATGCCCCGCCTTGACTAAGGTTCTGGTGGCATGACGGATAATCCATTCCCGGGCCTTAACTTTCTCTTGTTTCCAGCGCGCGCATGTTTCAATCACGAGATCTGGGTGATCTTTGGAAATGTCATTGAGGTTGTTGGCGACGGAGCGGCGGACGTAGTCAGATGGATCGTCCTTGAGGTTTTCTAACAAACTAATAATCGGTGAGGGATCGCGGATGTATTCTGTGAGTTGTTTTCCCCAGGGGAGGCGGGGGCGAATCCCTTCACTGGCGAGTCGGCGAACGTGCTCATCGCCATCCATGCACCAGAGTAGCATTTGTTGATAAGTTTCCTCCGGGTGGTTTTCTATGAAGGGGCGGATAGCCCACTCCGCTGTAAACATGGGGGTCAGATAGCGGAGCAACGGCAATGAAATGGCAGGGTGGTTCAGCCCATGCTCAGCGACGTAATCAATCACTGGCCATGCCGCAAAGCTCCGGTGTGCATCACCTTCTGCTCCCTCGTCCCAGTGATCGCGGATGCGCCCAAGAATAGCAGCGGCTTGAGGGAACGATTCAGGCAAATGCCGGTGCATCACCAGAATGAGATGGGATACTCGGTCTTTGAGCTCGAGCCGGTGTAGGGAGGACAGCGCGTCTTTACGAAACCCCGCTGTGGAGAACTCCGCTCCTGCGGCTTGCAGGCCGGAGATGATCCGCTCCACCGCCGCTTCGCCAAGGCCGTCTTTCATCAATGTGTCCGCCATGATTTCCTGCACTGATCGGATGCGATAATGCTCCGTGAGACAAGCAAAAAACACAATGTGAATAACCTGTTAAAAATACAAAAATCCTAACACTTTGGTAGAAAAAATGAGATGAGCCATTACGTTAAGTAGCTGTTTTTCAACGACCAAGTGCCAAGGGAGGATGTCGTGAGGAAAACTAACAATGTCCAAACGCTGCAATGTTGTTCACCGTAATTAATTTGATGTAAAAATAGACGTAATCCCTACAATTAGAGCAGTTATAGGTTGTTTGTTCACAAGTGGATGGAGGTTTTAACCATGTTATTCACATTGTGAATTCTTGCTGTAAAACCATTAGGTTTCAATCGATTGTGAATAAGTTGTTAGTAAAACGGGCTTTGCTTATCTTGCTCAAGAACGATGTGAATAACTTCTGAAAAACTCATTTTTCTTTGTGCTTTTAGCTTGGCGCCTCCCAGCCTAACATGATCTTTATGAAAACAAATTTTCTCTGGCTAGCAGCCATCGCTGGCGCATTGGTGGTTGGTTTTTGGTCGGGGAGATCGAGCGATGTATTGGCGCCTGAAAACTCTGAATACACTCGCTCTGAAGCACGCTTTGGCAACGACACGCAATCGACAGAAACGCGTGGCAGGAGGAAACGCACTAGCCGGGTAAGCGGCGATGGTGGGATAGGTGAACTAAGGGCTAGCTGGTTGAAAGATATGGAAATGGCGGCAAGGATGGAGCTGCTGGGTACACATAGTGACCCTTTTAGCTCAGATCCCTTTGGAGGTGTAGAGGATGAGAGTTTTGGGGCATTCTGCGCTTGGGCGTTAACGGCAAGATTAGGAGATTTTCCTGACATCATGAAATATGGGGAGACTTCTGATTATGATGGAAGTCTAGGAACCAAAACAAAAATGCTACTGCGCCGATGGTGTAGGCTGGATCCCGCTGCGGCTCTCAAGTGGGTGGGCGCTCGCCAAGCCTCCAGCGAGAGTGATTATTGGGATGGTATGGATGATAGGTTGTGGATTCTCAAGAATTCCATGAAGCATCATCCAGCATGGGCAGGGCGTCAGTTGAATGAACTGCATCAGCAGGCATTGAGAAAGTGGGAAGAGGATCCTCGCAAACCCCTCGCGGCAGACGAGGATCCATTTGGTGATCGCTCAAAGGGTGAGTTTACCGATCATTTTGAAATAGGTGAATTTGCCTTCCGTCTGGCCACACTGGATGCCAGTGATCAACAGGAAGTCATGGGAGAATTGAATTTTGATCTCAGTGAATACGATGCAGGTGGATACAGCCTTGGGCTGGTGTTAGGTGAATCCGCGAGCTTGGATGTTTTAGCTGCACGAGCAATAGACCCCGCGACGGGAGTGATCGATACAGGTATCTTTGGCGCTGCCGTGATGAAAGATTGGAAAAAAGCACATCGCTGGCTTTCTTCACAAAAAGGAAATCAAGATCTCGATTCTATTGTCTTTTCTAAGTGGCCTGCAGACGGGCAGGAGGAAGCGGAGAGCTGGTATTTATCGCGTGCGACTTCGCAGGAAGATCTGGCAGATCGTGTGGCGAGGGTTTGTTCTGAAGGTTACAATGCGGATGAATGTCGCCAATGGGTGCAGAAGATGGAGGCAAAGGGGATGCCTGTTGGTGGTGCATGGAAAGTGGTCTATGAGCGTATGCTTACGAGGGATAGATTCGATGATGCCTTGGATTCCTTATCCAAGACGAGTATTGATGCCAAGGAGCGAGAGGAGAAAATTAGTGGTGTCTATAAGGAGGCATCAAACGAGCATGAGCTCTGGGGTGGGGGCGTTAAACTGAAGTTCTACGCGCCAAAAGAGCAACATGCGCAATTTTACCAACAGCATCCTGAGTATTATGAGTTTATCAAAAAACACAACGCCGAGCAGATGGAGAAGTTCCAAAAGCTCGGCATCATCAGCGATGAGGAATGATGCGGGTTACTGCAAGTCTTTTGCCTGATAGGGTTTGCCGTTTTGGGCTTTGTGTTTGGCTCGGGCTTGCTTGACCTGGTCTGGGGTCGTTTGCGAGGCTTTGTTCCCCCAGGCGTGGCGGATGTAGGTGGAAATGTCTGCGAGGACGGTGTCCGTCATTTGTGGGTTCGCTCCGAGGCCGGGCATGACGAGTGGTGGGTTGTATTTCTTTCCGTTGACGGTTAGAGGGCCCGCGAGGCCGTGGAGCATGATCTTGAGAAGCCTCTCTTGATCGCCAGTGACCCACTCGGATTTTTCTAACGGGGGACCCATGTTCGCCATGCCGGCGCCGTCCATGCCGTGGCAGGCCATGCAAGTGGTGAGGTAGTGTTTCTCTCCTCGCTTATAGGACTCGGCATGTTTGCCCTTGAGGGTGAGCTTCTGGCTAGTGGTGCTTTTGGCTTTGAGTGATTTGTCGAGGTTTTTGAGGAAGGATTTGTCGTTGTATTTGCCATCAGCGAGTTGCTTGAAGGCGGCTTCTTTTCCTGCAAGACCTGAAACGGCGGCCTCTTTGATAAACTTTTCTTTGCCGTGCTTCTGGAGGAGTTTTAGCAGATTAGATTGCGCTTGCTCACCTGCGATGCTGCCGAGGGTGCGTGCTACGTGTGGACGGAGTGCTGGGTCTTTGCTAAGCGCGGTGATGGCACTAACAAGTTTCTCGCGTTTGGCGATGTCTTTGCTGTGTGCAATGATATCCAGTAACCCAGTGGTGGTAGCGTGTGGTTTTTGAAGGCTGGGGAGCAGAGCGTCCGCAGTTAGGCTGCCGAGGTTGCTAAGGGTGGCGATGGCGTGCAGGCGTGCCAGAGGATCTTTGTGGGTGGTTGCCATTTTGAGCAGGGCGGGGGAGACGCTGTTATCATTTGCATCACTGATAAGGAACTGCGCCTTATCTCTCCACCAGCCATTCGGATGAGCGAGATATTTTACCAGGTTAGCAGGTGCTTGGCCTTCCATCTTTGGCTGAGGGCCAGCGGCTTTGCTTTTCCAGCGGACACGGTAGATGCGCCCCGTTCCAAGCGTGGGGGCATGGAGGTTTCTGCTGGTGTATTGTTTCCGCAGGTAAGTGGTCATGTAAGTCTTGTGCTGGAGAAGTCCAAAATACATATCCACTATATAGAGTGTGCCGTCGGGTGCGGTGTAGAGGTTCACTGGGCGGAACCTCTCGTCCGTGGAGGTGAGGAATTCTTTTTTCTCGTAAGGGTGGCTGCCGGAGAGGCTGTTAGGTGTGCGCTTGATGGCAACGGCTTTGATGAGGTTTCCGCAAGGCTCTGCGATGAAGGCAAGCTGGCCGTGTTGTGAAGGGAAGTTATCGCCTCGGTAAATCATAGGTCCACAGGTTCCCGTGGCGTTGGCGAGGTAGCCGTCTTTATTAAGGGTTCTTGGCTGGTAGGCACGATTCACTCCAGGATTGATGCGGGAGGGGAATACGGCATTGGAGCCGAGGCGGGGTGAGTGGTTGACTTTGAATTTGGCTTTTGGGTTCCCGCAGAAAAAATTGGGTGGAAAGGTATCGCCTACAAGAATGGTGGAGTTGTTATTGTGGTAGAGGTGGCCGAGGTTGTCCCGATCAATGCCCCATTGGCCACGGAAGTTGGTTGTTTGTTTTTCCCATTGGCCGTTGTTGAGGCGGTAGCGGGCTTGGGATTTGGCATTATAAAACCATCCGTCGAGGCCGCGGATCATTCCGTTTGCTTTGTGCTCAGCGTTTCCGCCGGCGGCGTATTTGGCATCGATGACTTGTGGGGTTCCTGTGGGTTTGAGTCCGTTGCGTTTTGTGAAGAGGAGTTTGTCCCCATCTGAGTAAATGAGGCCACCGTAGGCAAGGCGGACAACGCGAGGGATAACCAAGCCATCGAGGAAAGTGTGTGCGGTGTCGATTTTTCCGTCCCCATTGGTGTCTTCTAACACGCGGATGCGACCAATAGGTTTGAGCTCGGTTTTTGCATCAATGTCTAACATGTATCCACGCATTTCACAGGTCCAGATTCGACCATTGCCATCAAAGTCCAGCGCTACCACTTTATCGATATGAGGCTCTGAGGCTACGGGCTCGAGTATAAATCCGGGTGCTAGCTGGAAGGTCTTCATAGCATCTTTCACGCCCAAGTGGGGGGCTGGTGGGATTTTGTCAGCAGGGATGGGATCGATCTGTTTGTGGAGGTCTTTCCTGTCGCCTTGTTGTGAAAATGCTGAACCAGCAAAAAGAGGAATGAGAGAGAGCAGGGTGAGTGAACGGTGCATGGATGGTTTACGTAATAGCTTTTTAGATATTGCAGGAAGATTGTGTGAGTCAGTTTTTAGAGAGTCTGAAATGCTTTGACAAGGGTGGGGTGTATTGATATAGTTCACGGGTCTTAACTATTAGGCTTCTTGGGTGTCTAATTTTTTTTGAAAATAATCACGTTTCCGTATTGACTCATGGTGTACGTAAGTGTATCAAAGTGCTCACATTGGCACAGCCGCTGCACTAAATGGGTAAAGAAAGTTACAATTTAATCGGGTTTTCCCCCAACAAGATGGACGCGAAAGGACGCGTTGCCATCAAGGTTGAGTGGCGGAATAAGATCGATAAATTGGATCTACGCCTTATGAAATCAACGGCTGAAGACCAGCCGGTATTGCGGGTGATGACAGATGTTGAGTTTGATAATGCCAAGCAGCTCATTGAGGACTTCGATGGTACACCATCGCTCAAGCGCTCACTTTCACGCCGCCTCTTCAAATCATGCGTTGAGGTGAAAATTAACGATCAAGGCAAGCTGACGATCCCCAAGCTCATGCAAGAAGAGGCGGGAATCGCCCCAGGTGATGACCTCGTTCTGGTAGCGAATGATAACTACATCGATATCATGAGTAAAGAGAGCTACGCCGCTGCTGAAACCGTGGCTGATGAGCACGATCAGATGGCCGCCGCAAACGCTGAGCTCGGCATCTTCTAAATTTATTACTTTATATAACCAAACTATTTCCTGTGAAACACGCTGATATACAACTGACAACACCGCGGTTCACCCTGCGCGATGATGCTTGTGCAGAGGCTGGGATGACTTGGAGGGAGTCCCACCTCTGCACGGTGTCTATGTCCACTGTGTCGAGTTTTGCATAACCGCTAATTACAAACGCTAATTTCCTGAATACACGCTGATACGACAATGCAGTTCACCCTTACGAGTTCATGTTGTTTAATGAAACAAAGTTGGTAGCCACTGGGGTTGGGATGACTTGGAGGGAGTCCCACCCCAGTGCTTCTGCGTTGTTTCGCCTCACGCGAATGGAATCTAAAGCACCTAATCATCAAAACTATCACACGCCCGTTCTGCTATCGGAAGTGATGCACTACATCTGCCCCGGTGAGGGCAAGGTGCTTGTGGATGGTACTTTGGGTGGAGGCGGGCATACTGAGTCAATGCTCCGGCGCGGCGCTACAGTGCTCGGCTGTGATCAAGATGAGCAAGCTCACGCGTTTGCTAAAAACCGCTTGGCCGAATATGGGGATCGCTTCATTCCGCTGTGGGGGAATTTTGCACAGCTGCCAGAGCTGTTAGGGGAAACAAATTTTCAGAAAGTCGATGGGATTCTAGCCGATATTGGAGTGTCATCATGGCAGCTCGATGAGGCAGCGCGTGGCTTTTCCTTCGGCAAAGACGGTCCGCTCGATATGCGGATGAATCCAGCCCAAGGGCAGACTGCTGCTGACGTTGTGAATGGATATGCAGAGGTGGAGCTTTTGCAGATTTTCCGCGAGTATGGAGAAGAAAAGGCGGCACGGAAAATTGCCCGCCGCATTGTCGAGCGTAGGGAGAGCAAGGAGTTTGAAACCACGCTGGATCTGGCGAATTTTATCTCCTCTTTCATTCCGCGCGGAGGGAAGTCTCACCCTGCGACAAGGGTGTTCCAAGCACTACGCATTGAGGTGAATGATGAGCTGGGCGTTCTCAAGGAGCTGCTATCAAACGCAGCGAGCTTGCTGAAACCAGGTGGTCGGTTAGCGATCATTACCTTCCATAGCCTTGAGGATAGGATCGTAAAACAGTTCTTCAAACATGCATCGCAATCAGAAATTGATCGGAAGGAGTGGCCCGCGCCACGCCCGAATCCTGACTACCAATACAAACTTCTAACACGCCGCCCTGTGGTGGCAGCCTCCGAGGAGCTTTCCCAAAACCCAAGAGCCCGCAGCGCCAAGCTGAGGGTGGTTGAAAAAATCTAACCGTATTCCGTTTCTATGAGTAAACCTAACAAGCCCAACTTTAGCATAGTAGAGATAGTTATTCTCACGCTTGCCTGCGCTGTCTTGATGGCGGCTGGGGTGCTGCACGCGTGGCTTCGTAATAGCCACGTGGAGGTGGCGCATGAGATGGATCGCACCCAGAAGAGGATCGGTGATCATAAGGATACCATTGATAGTCTTCAGGTGAAAATTGAGAAGAAGCTCAATATCTACCAGTTGAGAGATGATTTGGCGCGCGAAGGCACGCCGTTAGTGAAGGCACCTGTCAGTGTCATTGAAAAAATCCCCCCCTTCAAGCCCACCCCTCAAAAAGAGGATGATGGTAAGCCTGCCATCGCCCAAAGGAGCCCCTAGCGTATGAACCCCAATCAGTCACGCCGTCGTTGCATCCTGCTTTGCCTGATCCTTGTGATCGGGCTGAGTGGGTTGTCTGTGCGATTAATTTACCTACAGGTGATGAAAGCTGGGCGTTATGCGGCTCAATCAGATCGGGTTTCTGTTAGGCATGAAGTTTTACGGGCAAACCGTGGCTGCATTGTTGATACAAACGATCAGCTTATCGCCCGCAACATTCCGCGAGCCAAGCTGGCAATGGATAAAAAACTACTGCGCGATACAGGGCTGGCGGCACTCTCTGTTGCTAACAAAGAGCTACGCGAAACCTCAGAGTGGAGAGTCTGGGATCAAGCCACTCGTGATCGCAAAGTGCGCGCCCGTGCTCGTAAGCTCAGGGATGAAATGTCAGCAGACGCGATTTTGGAGCAGCATATTGCTCATGTTGTCAAAGTATTCGCTAGGCCGCTTGGTATGACCGCAGGCGAGTTCCGCAGTGCCATGCGCCTTGATAAAAAACGGCAACAGTACGTAGTCATCAAAAAAGATCTCGATGAAGAAGAGGCTGAGAAGCTTTCCCAGCTAGCACGCGATCATAATATCATGCACACCATGATGTTTGAGGAAACTCAGAAGCGTTGGTACGTGCTTCCCGATCAAGCACCTCACATTCTTGGATACACCAATGTGGTTAGGGATGAAAAAACAGGGAATGAAACTTTGCGTGGGATTTCCGGCATTGAACGATACCTCGATCAGCGCATGGCAGGGAAAGACGGCTATGTGAAAAACCACCGTGACCGCTACGATATGCTTGCCGTAGCGAAGCCACAGGAAATTTTTCCACCCATCCATGGGCTTAACGTGCAGCTGACATTGGATATGGGGCTGCAAGCGATTTTAGAAGAAGAACTTGATGCCGGGCTCGATGAGTTTGCCTCAGAGCGGGGAACCATCGTGCTGATGGACCCACACACGGGTGCTGTGTTAGCCATGGCATCGCGACCAAAATTCAACCTGAACACACGTGAAAATATCACGGAAAACGGCTACGACTTCGCCACCCAGGCGATCTATGAACCGGGTTCTACATTCAAGATCATCGCCGCCGCCGCCGCCCTTGATATGGGATTGGTTCATCCCACAACGGAGATTTTTTGCCACCATGGAATCTATAGAAACGGTTCAGTGCGGGTTCCAGATCATCATCCGTATGGCAATCTAACCGTTGAGCAGGTGCTTGCTAAGTCCAGTAACATCGGAGCTTACAAGCTGGCACTCCAGCTTGGAAATGCCAACTTTTACGATTACTTGCAGCGGTTTGGTTTTGGCCAGAAAACGGGCATCACACTCGGCGGAGAAAGTGCAGGGGTTGTTAGGAATACAGGTAACCCCACAGACTTCTCTCGCGTTTCGTATGGATACGCAGTGAGCGTCACTCCTCTTCAGGTGGCATGTGCCTACTCCGCGATTGCAAACGGTGGAAACCTTATGAAGCCACAGCTATTAAAGTCTGTCATGGCAAACAACGGAGCAGTCATCAAACGCTACAATCCAGAGGTGACACGCCGAGTGATGAAGGAATCCACAGCGCGCAAAATGCGTGCCGCACTCGCCACGGTAGTTGATGTCAAAGGCACTGCCAAGCGTGCCAAAGTGATCGGATACACGGTGGCTGGTAAGACTGGAACCACTAAGAAGCTTAACCCTAAAGGAGGCTATCTAGATGGGCGCTACACCGTTTCATTCGCAGGAATGATGCCGGCAGAGAACCCAGCATTTGTCTGCGTAGTGGTGGTTGATGACCCCCAGACCACAGAGGTGAAACGCTACGGCGGCACCATCGCAGCTCCTATTTTTGCCAAGGTGGCAGCTCGTGTCGCAGAGCGCATGGGGCTGGAGCCAACCGAACCTACAGAGGCACCAGAATCACTGGCCAGAACTCACTAACAGATGACGATTAAAGAACTATTTCAGGTATTACCTAAAGCAACCCTATCCAGCGACCTCGACCAAGAGGTTTCCGGAGTGAGTATGGATTCGCGCTCAATCACAGACGGCGATGTGTTCGTGGCGGTGTGTGGCTCTGGCGTGGACGGGCAGAAGTTTATCCCCCAGTCCATCGAGCAAGGTGCAATCGCGATCGTTTCTGAAAAGGCACCTGATGCGGATGAAAAAACTGCATGGGCACACGTGCCAGATGCCCGTGCTGCTGCGGCTGCTCTTGCCTGCGCATGGAATGGTGATCCTTCTGCCAGCATGAAAGTTGTGGGGATCACTGGCACAAACGGAAAGACAACAACTGCTTATCTTACGCACTCGATTATGACGGGTGCATGGAGAAGAGCGGGGTTGTTAGGTACTGTTGATGTGAATGATGGTGAGAAGTCTTATCCTGCCACTCACACTACTCCTGGTTCTATGGAGTTGCAAAAAATCCTCGCTGACATGCGCGATAACGATTGCCGGGGTGTTGCCATGGAGGTGTCCTCTCACGCACTTGAGCAAAAGCGGGTAGATGGCCTGCAGTTTGATGTGGCGGTGTTTTCTAACCTCACTCAGGATCACCTAGATTACCATGGGAATATGGACGATTACTTTGCCGCTAAGCGGAGGTTGTTCGAGCTTATGGAAACCCAAGAAGGGGGGAAGAAAACCACTGCCGTAATCCATCTGGAAGATGCTTATGGGCAGAAGCTAGTGGAGGAGTTCAAGGAGAGGCTTTATCTTCTAACATACGGTCGCGGAGTGCACGCTGATCTTCGCATCGGGCATGAGAAACAAACTGTCCGCGGCACAGAATTCCAGATCACTTATAAGGGTAAGGATCACCTTGTTAGGACACCTTACATCGGTAAATTTAACATCACCAACTGCACCGCAGCACTGGCTGCTAGCATCGCTGCGGGAGTTCCTGTGCGCGATGCCGTGCGTGCGTTAGCTGATGCTCCGCAAGTTCCAGGCAGGATGGAAAACGTAGGCAGCCGTGATGGTGCCACCGTCTTTGTGGACTACGCCCATACGCCTGATGCCATCAAGAATGCTTGCGCTGCCTTGCGCGAGCTGAACCCTGCACGCCTTATCACAGTCTTTGGCTGTGGCGGAGATCGTGATTCAAGCAAGCGCCCTCTCATGGGCAAGGCCGCAGCGGAGGGTAGTGACGTGTGTATCGTGACCTCAGATAATCCTCGCTCAGAAGATCCGGAGGCAATCATTAGCGACATCGAAAAAGGCATGGAGGGTAAGCGCTACGAGGCCATTCCAGATCGCATGAAGGCTATCCAGACTGCCGTCAATATTTCAGACCAAGGCGACGTCATTCTCATCGCTGGAAAAGGCCATGAAACCTATCAGGAAGTCAACGGCACCAGGCATGAATTTGATGACCGCCGCGCAGCATACAACGCCATTAATCACAAATCAGTTAGTTAAATGAAACCCATCACCTACCAAGAAATTCTCGTTGCAACTCACGGCACTGCTGTGGGGCGAGCGAGTGATGGCTTGGTGGTGACTTCTGTTTCAACTGACACCCGCACGCTCACCCAAGGGGCGCTTTTTGTTGCTCTGCAGGGGGATAACTTTGATGGCAATCTTTACGGGAAAACAGCAGCTGAAAGAGGTGCTGCCTGTTTGCTTCTAAGTAGCGTCACCGATGATGTGGCGGCACTAAACATCCCCGTGATCGTCGTGGATGATACCTTGCTCGCTTTGCAACGCTTGGCGATGTGGTATCGCAAGCAGCTTGATGTCGAAGTCATCGGTATCACAGGATCTAACGGAAAAACTTCTACCAAGGACTTCACTGCGTCAGTGCTTGCTGAGCGATTCAAGGTAAACGCCACCAAGGGGAATCTCAATAATCACATCGGCCTGCCATTGAGCGTGCTTTCTACCGAGGCAGACGATCAAGTTTGCGTGTGGGAGATGGGCATGAATCACGCTGGTGAGATTGCTCCACTCTGTGAAATTTCTGCGCCTAACATCGGCATCATCACAAATATTGGCACGGCCCACATCGAGCACTTAGGCTCGCGCGAGGGCATTGCCGAAGAGAAAGCTGCCCTAGCGCGCTCCTTGCCAGAGCAGGGCACTCTTATCCTTCCTGCTAGCTGTGACTTTGTCGATTATGTCATCGAGCGCACACGGGCGAAGGTTCTTATCGCAGGAAACTGCCGTGGTGTGGTACGTGCAGAAAACCTTCAGTTAGGCGACGATGGGGCGTCCTTTGATCTCTGTATTGATGGCGAGTCCTCTCAGCCGGTTACTTTGGGTGTGACGGGTAAGCACATGGTGAACAATGCCTTGCTTGCTGCCGCCTCCGGGCACTCACTCGGCATGACTGCTGAGGAAATAGCACGCGGTCTGAACCAAACAGTTCTAACAAGCGGGAGACTTCGCCGTTTTCAAACACAAGGCATCACCATCTTTGACGATACCTATAACGCGAATCCCGATAGTGTTGCTGCTGCCATAGAAGCACTGGCTGACCTCCCTGTGCATAACGGCTCACGCCGCGTGATTGTTCTCGGTATGATGGCGGAGTTGGGCAGCTTTGCAGACGCAGAGCACCTTAGAATCGGTAAGCTAGCTGCGGAGAAAAATCTACAAGTCATCAGCGTGGGTGATAAAGCCGCAAAAATCTATCAAGGAGCCCACGAGGTGAGTGATAGTGCCAAACAATTCAACGACGCACAGGAAGCAGCCGATTGGTTGAAAGAATACACACAAGAAGGCGACTGCGTCCTCTTCAAGGGGAGCCGCATGGCTGCCATGGAAAAAGTAATGCAAGCCGCCTTCCCACAGGACTAAAAAACACATCATGCTCTACTGGATTTATCAATATTGGTTAGAAGAACTCAAGGCTGGTGCCGAATGGGCGGATAGCTTGAGCGCGCTTCGCATTTTGGGCTACATCACCGTGCGCGCTGGGCTTGCCTGCGTGCTCACATTTATCGCTTCTGTGATGTTAGGCCCATGGGTAATCCGTAAGCTTGTTTCCCTGAAGGTGGGGCAGCCGATCCGCTCTGCTGAGGAGGTGCATAAGCTCAATGAACTACACGGCGGTAAGGCGGGGACCCCTACTATGGGCGGCGTGATGATTCTCTCAACCGTTGTCTTGGCTGTGCTTTTATGTGGTCAGCCGCTTAATCCATTTGTGGCAGTGACTACCTGCGTGATGATTGCGCTCGGTGTGCTCGGTTTCATGGATGACTACACCAAGGTGAAACTGAAAAGCTCCGATGGTGTGAGTGGGAAAACAAAACTCTTCTGGCAGTTTGTCATTGGTGCTGGCGCGGCAAGTTTTCTCTATTTCAAAACCCAGCAAACAGGCATCGCCGCTGACGGTTCAGTGATCGGTGGATACATGTTAGATGGAGAGTCTATTAAAATCAGCGAGCTAACAGCACCCATCTTTACCACTCCGATGTTTGACCTCGGGCTGCTTTACATTCCGTTTATCACCATCGTGATTCTTGGCTGCTCAAATGCTGTGAATCTAACAGACGGGCTTGATGGCCTGGCGACTGGCTGCACAATTACTGTGGCATTGGCTTATGCGGCTATCGCTTACATGGGCGGCACGATGTTTTCCGCGAACTACTTGCACATCCCACACCATGTGGAGCTTGCAGAGCTTTCTGTGTTCCTCATGGCACTGGTCGGCGCAGGCTTCGGCTTTCTCTGGCATAACTGCCACCCGGCAAAGGTATTTATGGGTGACACTGGCTCCCTCGCCATTGGTGGTGCCCTGGCAACTGCCGCCGCATGCGCGAAACAGGAACTCCTCCTCGTTGTCATCGGTTGGGTGTTTGTGATGGAGGCGCTCTCCGTGATTTTGCAGGTGGGAAGCTTCAAGCTCACAGGAAAACGCATCTTTGCCATGTCTCCGATCCACCACCACTTCGAGCTGCGGGGATGGCATGAAAACCAAGTCATCATCCGCTTCTGGATCATCTCTATCTTCAGTGGGCTGATCGGTCTCGCTATCCTTAAAATTGTCTAACACCATGGATCTAACAAACAAACACGTCATCGTTCTCGGTGCTGGCCGCAGTGGCAAAGCTGCCGCGGCTCTCGCACTGCGTGGGGGTGCCAGCGTGTCTGTGCATGATTCCTCGGATGAAATCACCGGCTTTGATCCAGCCATCACTTGCGTGAGTGGTGCTACGGTCGCCACGGGGCAGGGGAGTGAGTGTGATTTGTTAGTGATCTCACCCGGTATCGATGGTGAGACAGAATTTGTCCGCGCCTACGCGAGTAACGCTGGCGAGATGATCGGCGAAGTTGAGCTTGCGTATCGTTTTTATCAAGGGCGCATCGTCGCCATCACAGGCACTAATGGGAAAACAACCACCACTGAATTAGTGCAGAGATTGCTGAGCCATCACGGCTTGAGCTGTGAAGCATGCGGGAATTACGGTGTGCCATTCTCTGAAATCGTACTGATGGATCAGGTGCCAGAAACAGTGGCTCTTGAGGTCAGCTCATTCCAGATGGAAACCATCGCCAAGTTCTCCGCAGACGTGGTGATTTGGTTGAATTTCTCAGCTGATCACATGGATCGCTACCCGACCATTGAGGCGTACAAAGCCGCAAAAATGAGGGTGTTTGAGAATCTAACCGATCAAAGCAACGTCGTCATCCGAGCCGGAGAAGATGTGGGCGTGCTCCCTTCTCCGGTAGAGACATTTTCCACCGAGTCCGCAGCCGATTACACGCTGGATGGACAGTGGATTTGCCATGGTGGGGAGAGGTTGTTAGATCTGTCTCCCACGAAGCTGCGAGGTCTTCATAATGCTGAAAATGCTATGGCTGCATTTGCTGCGTGCCGCGCCTTTGGGGTGTCCGCTGAGAGTGCCGTAGAGGCATTAAGAGGCTTCGCCCCACCACTCCACCGCTGTGAGCTGGTGCGCACTCTTGATGGCGTAGAATACATCAATGACTCCAAGGCCACGAACCTCCATGCACTCGATAGCGCGCTACGTTCTCAGCAACGTAGCATCGTGCTGATTGCTGGTGGGAAAGAAAAAGGCCTCGATTACTCACCGCTCAAGCCTCGGCTGGAGGAGACCACCAAAGGCATCGTTGTCATGGGTGAGATCGCTGAGCAGTTAGAAAAAACATTTTCATCTCTCTCCATGGTGGTGTCACGGGCTCTAACGCTCGGTGATGCCGTGGACTCAGCCACCCAGTTGGCAGAGCCAGGAGATACTATCCTTTTCTCTCCAGGCACATCGTCATTTGACATGTATCCCGGATATGAAGCCCGTGGCGATCACTTCCGCCGCATCGTCAACAAATTGAAGTGAAGCCCAAACCCTAACAGAAACCCTAAGTCCTATACCCACTAATCGTTATGAAAAAAACAATCCAAACAAAAAGAAGTAGCAGCAATGGCTCTAGCTACCGAGTCCTTTACGCTAAAACTGGCCGCAAGCGCCGCTTGAATGCCGCCACCGCCACCCTCAGTGCTCCACCTGCGGAGCTGGAATCAGATGTGCCAAACGTCGGAGTTGGTCGTGCGTTGTTAGTCATCCTTGTGCTCCATGTGGTAGCCATCGCAGCGATCTATCTGCACAGCAAGTTCGTTAGCGGAGATGCTGAGAATGTTGCCCAGCCAGAGAATGCTCCAGTAGCTGCTGTCACTGCGCCATCACCTACTACTCCGCCAGCGCCGAAGCCTGAGCCACCAAGACCTGCGCCAGTAGCACCCGTTGTTGCCCCTGAGGTGAATGACCCTGCTCCTGCCCCTGCTGCCGTTGGCCGTGCAAGCAACCGCCACTACGTCACCACAGGTGAAAGCTATCCAAGCATCGCCCGCACATGCAATGTGGATGAGCGTGCGCTGCGTGCACTGAATGATAACCGCCCGCTGCGTGCTGGTGTGGTTCTTAATTTGCCAGATCGCCTTTCCTCTCGTCCCGTGGCAGTGCGCCAAACTCCTGAGCGCGTGGCACCGCAGCCTGTTGTGGAGGCACCTAAGCCAACTCCTCCAGCGCCACGGCAATACCCACGCGCAGTGGAAGTGGACGAGCAACCAGCGGCTCCCGTTGTGGTTAAGCCACGCATTCAGCGTCCTGTTGAAGCAGACACTGGCGTAGCCGATAGCGGAAAACGCTACACCGTGAAAAAAGGTGATACCGTTTGGCGCATTTCAACACGCTACAAAGTATCTCGTGAGACACTCCTCAAGCTCAATGGTATCACAGATCCTCGTAAGCTCTACATCGGCCGCGAGATCAAGATTCCTAGCAAGTAAACCATCATAAAACCCCTCTATTCATAGCGACAATGGGCCGTAACAACGCCATCTATCTAGGTCTAGCTGTCACCGCACTGGTGACGCTAGGCCTAGTTATGCTCACTAGCACCAGTGTGTGGGATAGCGATGTAGATGGCTATTCCCTCGTTTGGAAGCAGGTGCGGTGGATTGCCGCTGGCCTAGTGGCTGGCTTCCTTGTTGCGCGGATGGATTATAGGAAACTGCGCCCGTACTGGGTGCATGGGCTGGTTGCGATCTGCATCTTACTAGCTCTCTGCTACATTCCAGGAATCGGGCAGGAGATCAAAGGTGAAAAGCGTTGGGTAAAGATCCCAGCGTTGCCTCAGTTCCAGCCATCAGAGATGGCGAAGATTATCACCGTGTTGGCGCTGGCCGCATGGTACACGCATTTCCAGATGGAGACGCGTAGTTTTTTCAAGGGGTTCATTCTTCCAGGCCTTCTGTTAGGCGTCCCTGTGATGTTGATTTTTTGGGAGAAAGACATGGGCACGGCGATGGCACTGAGTGCCTCTGGTGGCGTGGTGATGTACATTGCTGGAGCAAGGCTACCTTATCTGTTAGGTACAGGAATTGCCGGCTTGGCTGGTATGGGGGTTGTGGTCTGGAAGAACCCAGAGCGTATGGGCCGCGTGATGGCCTTGTTTGATTTGGAGGGGGAGAAGTATCGCTTGGGAGATGGCTATCAGCAGCTACACGGGCTTTATGCTCTGGCAAACGGGGGCGTAGATGGCGTAGGCTTAGGGAAGGGGGTGGAGAAGTTAGGCTACCTCCCGGAGGCGCATACAGATTTTATTTTCCCAGCCATTGGTGAGGAGCTTGGTCTTTGGTTCACGCTCGGCAGCGTGTTTGCCTTTGTGGTGATTGTTATTTATGGAATTGCCATTGCAATGAATGCTAAAGATCATTTTGGCAGATTACTCGCCGCTGGTCTCACCGCCATTGTGGTGATTCCTGCGATGATGAACATTGGGGTGTGCACCGCAGTGCTGCCGAACACTGGCTTGCCTTTACCCTTTATTAGCTATGGGGGCACCAACATGGTGTTCACTCTAATCGCTATTGGGATGTTAGTTTCCATTCACCGCCAGACTCGATTTGTGAGCCGTCAGGAAATGCCGGTGATCAACGAGAAAAAGCAGTGTGTTAGAATCTGATCATCTCGCTGAACTGCGGTACACACCAGGCGTCATACCCACGGTTGATTTGAATTGGCGGGCGAAGGCAGACTGATCAGCGTATCCGCAGTCGTGGGCGATATCTACGATCGCCTTTGATTCATTCAATAACATGTGAGCCGCGGCACCGATCCGTGTTTTTCGGATAAACTGTGAGGTGCTGAGCTTGAATACACGCTTCATGCGCCTCTCTAACTGAGTTTGGGAGAACCCCGCCAAGGCTGCGAGCTCGGCGGACTTCATAGGCTCTGAAAAATGAGATTGAATGTGGTCCACCACCTTGACCAGTCCGGCAAAGCGTTGGTCTTCTTCGCCCGGTGTCAGCAGGTCACGCGAGATAGATGCAATGCCGATGACCTGTTTGTTTTTCCCGAAGAGGGGGATTTTGCTGGCGAGATACCACCCTGGAGTTCCTTTCCTTGATGGAATGAGCTCTAGCCGATCAGTGATCTCTCGTTTGGACTCCATGACGGAAACGTCTTGCGCATGGTAAATCTGAGCAAGGTGAGCAGGGAAGAGATCGGAGGCAGTTTTCCCAAGGATGAGTTTGGTGGATGATAGCCCAAGCCGCTCAGCAAAGGCTGGGTTGGCGGAGATGTATTGGCCAGCTTGGTTCTTGATGCAAAACACAATGTCTGGCACCTCCGCAAATAGCTTCTCCGCAACCATCGGGGTGGCTAGCTCGCTAAGGAAGGCGTTTCTTAAATCATCTGACACGCCGAGGAGCTAATCATGGAGAAGGAAAGATTGGGAGTGCATTTTTGTGCAGAAATCAACGCACGGAGCGTCAGAAAAAGACAAGACGTTGAGGATATAGTTTGGGTATGAGTATTCAGGACATTCAAAGTCGCATCGCAGGAATCAAGGGCAAGCAGTGTGAGGACAAAGAGCTAGCAAACCTTGCCGTAGATCTTGCTGCAGAGATTCTTCAGGTGGCAAACCGCAGGCAGACATTAGGGGAGCGTTATCAAGGCTGGAAAATGGCGCGCATGATGCATGATCCACTTGGCAAGACTCTCACTCTGGCACTGGCGGATCAGGTTTTCCGTCCGCCCTCAGCATGGCGATCCGCATCTCAATTCCGCTACTTGATCGATGAGTATGGTATTCCTACCTACTTGCCGATCCATGAGCAAATCGCCATGAGGCTTGGTGCCGCAGCCTCTGCCGTAGCACCAGAGATCGTGATGCCCGCTGTCACCGCTAAGATGCGCTCCGAGTCCTCTGAGGTGATCCTCCCCAGCGAGGACGATGCGCTCACGCCACACTTGCGGAAGCGTAAAAAATCTAACACCCGCATGAATATCAATCAGCTCGGCGAGGCAATCCTTGGTGAGGAGGAGGCTGCGCACCGGATGGCTCAGGTTGTTTCCCGCCTAGAGAGTCCTGAGTGCGAATACATTTCGGTGAAAATCTCAGCAATCTTTAGCCAGATTAACTTGCTCGCTTATGATGATACCTTGGAGGAAATTAAAGAACGCCTCCGCACCCTGTATCGCACCGCACAGCAGCACACCTTCGTGCGCGAAGACGGCTCGCAATCGCCTAAGTTCGTAAACTTAGATATGGAGGAATACCGAGATCTGCATCTGACGTGTGATGCGTTTAAGCAAGTTCTGTTAGAGGATGAGTTTATGTCAATGCGGGCTGGGATCGTGCTACAGGCTTATCTGCCTGACTCATTCGAAGTGCAGAAAGATCTCACCCAGTGGGCGATGCAGAGGCTGACTGACGGTGGTGCGCCGATTAAGGTGCGCATCGTTAAAGGGGCAAACCTCGCGATGGAGCAGGTGGAAGCAAGTTTGCACGATTGGCCACAAGCGCCTTACACGACCAAGGCAGACGTGGATGCCAACTATAAGCGGATGGTGCACTACGGCTGTGAGCCTGATCACGCACAGGCAGTTAATCTTGGTGTTGCCAGTCACAATCTCTTTGAAATCGCCTACGCCATGCTACTGCGCGCTGGCTATGAGGTGGAAGAGCACGTTGAGTTTGAAATGCTGGAAGGTATGGCGAACCATCAGGCCCGTGCGGTGCGTGATGCCGTTAATGGTCTTCTCCTCTACGCCCCCGTGGTTAAGGTGGAGGACTTCCACTCAGCTATCGCTTACCTAGTTAGAAGATTGGATGAAAACACAGCGGAGGAGAACTTCTTGCACGATCTCTTTGGTATGAAGGTGGGTAGTGCCCAGTGGAAAAAACAAAAAGAGATGTTCCTCACCGCTTGCGAGCGCAAGGACGAGGTGAGCGCGCAGCCGAGCCGAACTCAGGATCGTGCTAGCGAAACCCACACCCTGCACGAGGGGGCATTCGAGAACGAGGCGGATACCGATTGGTCTCTGCGCCACAACATGCGGTGGATATTAAATAAAATTTCAGAGTTTCAACACCAACCCATCGCGGATGTTCCTGTGCAGATTGCGGGTAATGAGGAGGTGACAAGCCATCTTGAAACTGGTCGTGACCCGTCGCGCCCCGGAGTGGATGCGTATCGGTTCTCACTCGCAGATGCGGATGGGGTAGAACGCGCCCTACAGTGTGCGGTGGCAGCCCAGCCTGAGTGGGAGGGCAGGGGCGTGGCAGCCCGCCGTGATATCGTCAAGCAGGTAGCTGTTTCTCTCGCAGAGAAGCGTGGGCACTGTATAGCAACTATACTGATGGATGGTGGAAAGTCCGCTCCAGAGGCAGATGCGGAGTTTAGTGAGGCGATTGACTTTGCAAACTATTACGCAGACAGCTTGAGAGATCCCGCCTTTTTTGATGGCTGTGAACTCAAAGCCCTAGGCACTGTTGTGATCACTCCGCCATGGAACTTCCCGTTTGCTATTCCTTGCGGCGGAATCCTCGCAGCTCTCATGGCTGGCAACACAGTGATTATGAAACCAGCACCCGAAACGGTTCTAACCGCTTGGGAGATGGTGAAGCTATTGTGGGCCGCAGGCGTGCCTAAAGAGGTGCTACAGTTTGTGCCATGCCCCGATAATGAAATCGGCCGCGCTCTAGTCACCGATGCACGCACATCTGGAGTTATTCTAACAGGAGCGTTCGAGACTGCCCGCATGTTCCAAGGGTGGAAGCCGGAGATGAAACTTTTTGCCGAGACGAGTGGTAAAAATTCTCTCATCATCACATCGGCCGCTGATCCAGACCTTGCTATTAAGGATCTGGTAAAAAGTGCCTTTGGCCACGCAGGGCAGAAGTGTTCGGCCGCGTCGTTGGCAATCATCGAGGGAGACCTCTACGATAACCCCTCCTTTATGCGACAGCTCCGCGATGCTGCTGCTAGCCTGAAAGTGGGTTCATCTTGGGATGCTTCATCGATCGTTACCCCTGTGATCCGCCAGCCAGATAGTAATCTAAACCGCGCTCTCACAAGCCTCGACGATGGCGAGGAGTGGTTGCTCAAGCCAGAGATGATCGATGGTAATCCGTGCCTCTGGTCGCCCGGAATTAAGATCGGCATTGCTCCCGATAGCTGGTATCGCCGCACCGAATGCTTTGGCCCGATCTTAGGCTTGGTAAGAGCCAATGATCTGGATCACGCTATTCGGATTCAAAACGATTCGGACTTCGGGCTTACAGGCGGCATCCATTCGCTCGATGTCAGAGAGATCACCATTTGGCGTGATAAAGCAGAAGTGGGGAATGCCTACATCAACCGCAGCATCACCGGTGCCATCGTCCAGCGTCAGCCGTTCGGCGGCTGGAAAAACTCCTGCTTCGGACCTGGTGCCAAAGCAGGCGGGCCGAACTACGTTTCCCTCATGGGCAGCTGGAATGAGGTGAGCTTGCCCGAGCAGCAAACAGCCGTGCCACCAAGAATAGCTAGTTTGTTAGAATTATTGCAAAATGCGCTACCTGATCCCGACCAAAAGAAAACCTTAGCCGCAGCCGCAGGTTCATACGTTTACTGGTGGGTAAAGGAGTTTTCCAAAGAGCATGATCCCTCGGCCTTGCACGGTGAGAGTAATCACTTCCGCTACCGGCCTCACCAGCGGGTGTTAGTTCGGCTAGATGGGTTTACCGATGTATCCATAGCGCGCATTATTCTCGCCGCTCAAACATGCGGGGTAACACTAGAGCTTAGTGCCAGTGAGCCATCTGATCTACTCAAGAAACTAGACCTCGCTACAAACATTGAGAGCGAGCAGGCATTGATCGCTAGACTAGCATCATGCCGCACCCGCTACGGTAGCCTGAGAGTAAACACCCCATCGGCTAGCCTGCAACGCGCAGCCAATGATGCTAACCTGCAAGTCATTTCCAGCCCTTCATTATCGCTCGGCAGGATTGAACTACTCGCGTTTCTAAAGGAACAATCCGTGAGCGAAACGACCCATCGATACGGAAATGTAGTGCCTAAACCAAGCGATCTAATATAGTTAAAAGTAAATAAAACTAAAATATTATTGATTTTAGTAACAAAAACGTCACAATTGGGGTTGTCAGGAGCAGAGATTGCACTTAACACACATCCGTCAAGTGGGACGCGCGCCGTAGGCAGCAACTCAATTGAATCTTGAAACCCCCAAAAACAACAAACCAAATACCAGACAGAACTATGAAAAAAACCATGATCGCTGGAGCCGCTGGAGCCGCTGTAGCAATGCTTGCCGCTCCTGCTTATGCAGAACTCGAAGGCGAAATCAGCCTTGATTACCAAGATGGCTACCACTACCGTGGCGTAAGTGACCTGATTGATCAGTTCACCAATGCTAATGACACACTTACTTCAAGTGTTGACCTTACCTACAGTCTTAACGACAACTGGGCAGTAGTTGGTGGTGCATCATTCTCCACCCTTTCCAACACAGGCTTCGACCACAACTCATGGCGTGTTGGTGTTAAGTACACATCTGAGTGCTTCACTGCTGAGCTTGGTTTCCAGAATCAGGAAATCGAAACTGGTTTCGGCGACATCGACACTGGTGAGATCTACCTGAACTTAGGTACTAAGTGCCCATACACAGGCGGTAACGTAAACCTCTTCATCGCTAACGATTCCGACGTATTCGACGGAACTTTCGTTGAGCTTAGCTGGAACCGTGCATGGGAACTTTGTGACAAGTGCTCTGTTGACGTAACAGCTGCCGTTTCTTACTCCTTCGATTACTGGGATAACTTCACTGGTAATGGTAGCGACTGGAACAGCGTTTCACTTACTGTAGCTCTTCCATACCAGCTTACAGACAACCTTGTAGTTGCTCCTTACATCCGTTACAGCAACGGTCTTGATGCACTCGACCTTGGTGCTATCGAGGAAGACGACCAAGTCGGCTTCGGTGTGAAGGCAACTGTTAAGTTCTAATCTCTCTGAGTTAGAAACTAACTAAACTTCTTAACCCGGCACGTCTAACGTGTCGGGTTATTTTTTATCGAAGAATACGGGCAGATTTAATCTTTGATATAATTCCTAACAACCCGTGGCGTAATGCCGGTAAGAATTTCCCAAGGGATCAAGCCCGCCTTACCCGCTAGATCACTTACCGTATTGATCTCGCCAAAGAGCTCCACCTGATCACCGCTTTGGCAATGTGGTAGGTGAGAAACATCGACCATGATCTGATCCATGGTAACTCGCCCGAGTAAAGGGCAGGGGGTGTTATCAATCTCGGCATCTACCCCTTTGAGAGAGGCGCTTTTGGGGAATCCATCTCCGTATCCTACTCCGATCGTTGCTACATGGGTCGCCTTTTCCAAAACCGTGTCCCTGCCATAAGAGATACCGTGGCCCGATGGGAGAGGTCTAACAAGCGATACTCTGGACCGTAAACTCATAACGGGTTTGAGAAGTGATTGCTGATCTTTCAGCGGAGAAATTCCGTAGAGCAGCAATCCTGGGCGACAGAGATTGGCGTGTTGGCTACTGTATGCCATGAGGCCTGCACTATTGAAAACGTGGCGGTACTTAAAACGCTCCGCACCGAGCTCATCGATCAAATGGTCAAAATTTTTGATCTGCTCTACAGTAAATGCTCTATCTTCATCCGCCGACGGCAGATGAGTGCCTATCCCTTCCAGCAACAATGACTGATAGGCAGATAAATTTTCAAACTCACTAACAAGACACTCAGGTAAGAAACCACCACGTCCCATCCCCGTATCCACAGCAATATGCACTGGCAATGCCCCCCCCCCTCGGTTGAGTTGATCAAAATGACGAGCCTCCTCAATGCTAGAAATGCAAGGAGTCCAGCGGTTCTGCACCACCTCGGCTCGCTCGTTGGGAGAGGTTGGCCCGAGTAAATAGATCCTTGTCTTGATGCCTGCTGCGGTAAGCTCTCTAGCCTCGATCACGCTGGCTACACCCAAAAACTCTGGTCGCTCGGCATTGGGTAGAGTTTCAAGATATTGAGCCACGGCAGAGAGCCCATGCCCATAAGCACCCGCCTTGAGCACAGCCATCATTCCGCAGTTTGCTTGCAGCTGGCGAGCAACCCTAAGGTTGTGGCGAAGGTGGGGTAACGTAACATCAGCCCAAACGCGAGGTGGACTTACTAACGGATGATCGGGCGAGGACACACAGGAGGTATAGTTTCTCGATGGCAATTGCCCAATGACAAAGTTTTCCAGATATAGGAAAAATTATCCGTGCAGATTGGACGAATCCATGGTTTTTTCCACCCGACATGAGCGATATTCAAGACATCAACATTACTATCAATACCAATAAAGGCGCAATCAAAATTACCATGTTTGCAGCCGATGCCCAAGTGACCTGCGCGAGCTTCCTTAGCTTGGCGAGCAAAGATTTTTACAATGACATCGTATTCCACCGAGTCATCCCTAACTTTATGATTCAAGGCGGCGATCCCACTGGCTCCGGCATGGGGGGACCTGGTTACAAGTTCGAGTGTGAGTGCAAACCTCACCTGAAGCATGACAAAGCTGGTATCCTTTCCATGGCAAACGCAGGCCCTAACACAAACGGATCACAATTCTTCATCACTCACGGTCCCACTCCTCACCTTGACGGAAAACACACCGTCTTTGGTGCCGTGACAGAAGGTCAGGATGTGGTGGATTCCATTGCGCAAGGTGACTCTATCAAGTCCATCGAGATTCACGGTAGCACGGATGCCCTCTTTGCCGCTCACGCTGACCGTATTGCCGAGTGGTCAGCTGCTTAGTTCTAACAAATTACAATCATGATCTACCTGCTGTCTCCAGCGAAAACGCTCGATTACGAGTCCGAGGTCCCCGCTCTGCGTAGCACCATGCCCCGGTTCCTTGAGCACTCCGCGGAGCTGGCAGGAATCATGAAAAAGCTCAAACCCGCCGACTTGGAGAAACTCATGGGTATCTCCACCAAGCTCGCTGAGCTCAATGCCGAGCGGTTCCAGAATTGGCAGCCCAAATATGGGAAAAAAGAAGCCCGCCAAGCCATCTTAGCCTTCAAAGGCGATGTCTATCAAGGGTTGAACGCCTCAGACTGGAGCAAGGATGATTTCTCCTCCGCGCAGAAACAAATTCGTATCCTCTCCGGCCTCTACGGCATTCTTCGGCCGCTTGATCTTATGCTGCCATATCGCCTTGAGATGGGGAAAAAAATCACTACCGAGCGAGGAAGCAACCTCTACCACTTCTGGGGAGAGATTCTAACAGATAGCCTCAACAAAGAGCTGAAGGCAAGTGGTGACGCTGTGATTAACCTCGCATCAAACGAATACTTTTCCGCCGTCAAAGCCAAAAACCTCAAGGCTCCAGTCATTACTCCCGTTTTCAAAGATTGGAAGAATGGAAAATATAAAGTTATTTCCTTTTTCGCCAAAAAAGCCCGAGGCACGATGGCGGCTTGGGCGATTCAGAAAAAAATCACCACCCCATCTGCACTCAAGCGATTCAAGGCAGACGGCTATAAGTTTGATAAAGAACTCAGTGACGATAGCTCTTGGGTGTTTACTCGGAAAACTGAGGGGTAGTTCAGTTTCTAGCAGCAGTAAGGAGGTGCGGAGTCTTGGAGGAAACCTCACTCTCGCGCACGTTGCACGCCCGGCGGCAGTGGGGGATTGGTTGGCATTTTTTCGATCGTGCCAGGGCCAGAGGCTGTCTTATCAGTGGCGTAAGGTGTTACTAGTTCTACGATTTTTTTGCTATCGAGCTCATCCAAGGGATAAGTGTGAATGCGCTGGCCTGCACGGTAAATGCAGACCGAAGGCACGTGCTTGATGTTTAGCCTGTTAAGTAGCGGAATGTTACTCTCTGCGGAGATGGATGCCAACAGAACCTCCCCCGGCAGTTCAGCTCCAGCATCTTTGATGATACCATAATCTTGGCGTGATTGTTTTGAAAGGTTGTGATGAATAACCACAACCACTAGCTTATCTTTCTCGCTAATAGTAGTATTGAAATCTGTGGCTGATATCTTTCTGACCTCTGCTGATGCAGCACTATCACCTAGATTAGTCAGCACTGAAACCGCTGCGGAAGCAACAGTGAGAGCCTTGCCTCGCCAAGATTGAGAAATCGTTAAACCGATGGCTCCAATAGCCAGCACAATGTAGAATATTAGTTTCATCCCCGTAAGTGATTTGGAATTGGTGCAGAGTGCCTGCACGGCTTGCTCACTCAGCTTGAGTCTGAATGATTGGGGCAAATCAGGTGACTCGCACAAAGCATTCTCTCTAGCTACCAATGGCTACGCGGGGAGGCGTGAATAGTCGGCTCAGTAAGTTGAATTGAAAATACATTGTATTTGCATTTTAGGCAAGGTTTAATTTAAGGGGTAATAAACAGGCTTACAACGCCATGCTCTCATTAATCTCCATTTCTCTTGAAAAACCTACCGCCCTGTGCCATTTCCGCGCCCGCCATGGCTGACAAGAAGTTCCAATCTCTCCCCGGCTTCCGGGATTTTACACCCCGTGATTGCGCAGTGCGTAATTATTTGTTCTCGGTGTGGAGAGATGTGGCGCATCGATATGGCTTCACTGAATATGAAGCACCCATCGTAGAACCAACCGAACTCTACCTGAAAAAAACTGGCGGTGAGCTTACAGGTCAGCTGTTTCGCTTTGAAGACCAAGGAGGAAGGGACATCACACTGCGCCCCGAGCTGACAGCCTCACTAGCACGTATTGTAGGTGCCAATCAGCGTGATTTTCCCAAGCCACTCAAGTGGTTCGAGATCGGTCCCTGCTTCCGCTATGAAAAACCTCAGAAGGGC
>JBMYYO010000025.1:0-30841 GCA_049609505.1 Akkermansiaceae bacterium
TCCATCTGAGGGAGTGGTGGACTGGTCTTGTAAAAATGTTTTCCTCGGGGAGAAAGAGACTCCGACTCCTCAGTTTTATGATATTCGGAAAACGCCTTGGAATAGGCGATTGATGGAGTGTGCTGAAGATCCTGCGGTGAAAAAATGCACGATGATGAAGTCTAGTCGGAGTGGTGCGACTGAGGCGTGTTTGAATGTGTTAAGGTGGATGCCTGGTCACAGGCCGGGGCCTGCGTTGTACTCGATCAACTCTGAGAAGAAAGCGAGGGAGGTTGCAGAGCGTCGATTGATTACGCATTTCAAGGAATTGGCTGCGGACTACCTCACGGGAAATCCTGATGATATATCGAAACTGCTTATAAAACTGGCAAACATGGAGGTGACGGTTTCGGGGTCGGGGTCAGCGTCGGCATTCATGGAGGGTTGGTATTGGTGTATTGTTCTGGATGAACTTGAGGAACATAGTCAGGAGCATGGCGAGACAACGACCGATCGAGCGGAGGGTAGGCAGACAACGGTGGATGATCCGATATTGTATCAGCTTTCTAAGCCTCAGTTAGAGGGCGGTCCGATTGATGTGGAGTATAGGCGTGGGACTCAGGAAAAATTTCATGTGCCGTGCGCGAGGTGTGGAGAGCGGCAGGAGCTGACTCAGGATTTCTTATCGTTCCGACACTGCAAAAAAAAGAATGGTGAGTGGGATCTGGATCGAGTGCTGAAGGATACCTATTATCAGTGTCGGCATTGTGAGGGAAGGATGGATGATTGGGAAAAATATGAAATCAATCAGTCCGGGATCTATGTTCCTGAGCCGGATAGTGAACGCAAAGGGGTGAAGGCTGAGCCTGGGCATGTGAGCTTGCATATCTCTGATTTATATGTGCCACATCCACAAACGACGTGGGGAATGTTGGCTTCTAAATTTCTATCAGCTTTTGTGATAAACCCGAGTGAGGGTAAGAAAAAATTCTATTGGACAAATCACCTGGCTAAGACTTGGGAACTGCGAAAAGCTCAGATGCGCATGGGTGATCTTGAACGTCTCAAGGGAGGCGTTAGGATTGAGGAGGATGGTAAGGTGCGGATTCTTGGTTACAAGTTTCGATGGTGTTTCGATGAGGACGGTGAGCGGGTTGAGAAGCTGCCGACAGTTCCTAGTTTTCTAACAATTTGCGCGGATAAGCAGGGAGATTGTTTGAAGTGGGTGGTGTTTGCGTGGGGGAAAAAGTGGAATTCGTGGGTGGTGGATTATGGAACATGTTACGATGAGAGCTATCTGATTGAGATGTTAGATGAGCGTGTTTATGTGGATAAAAAAGGCTGCGAGCATAAGCTGGTAGGTGGGTTGATTGATAGCCGTTACAAGCCTAAAACTGTGTTCCGTGCGTGCGTGGCGAGTAACGGTAGATTCTCGCCGTCGATGGGTCATGGTGAAACGGATTTGTTTGCGGGGAAGTTACTGAAAGTGCGTGATGATGTGATCGATGGGAATCCTATCAGGATTTATGATTACCATAACCACACGCTTGAGAGTGATTTTTACCTCGGGAAAGTGAAGCGGATGAGTGAGCCGAGGATGTGGCTACCGGATAACATGGGTGAGAAATTCGGTAGGGAGTTGTGTAGTGCAAAGCTGGTGGTAAAAGGTAAGCGTGAGAAATGGGATAAAGATGCCGATGTTCCTAACGACTGGGGTGATGCGTGTAAGATGCAATTCTTACTCAGGGAGATCATTTTGATAGAACAAGGCGATGTGATTGAGGGATAGAACTGTAAACCTTTTACAGTTCTAAAAGGGACATTTTCAAGGGTCTTTTTGACACCTCTGTTTTGAGTGTGGGCAATCTCGTAGATAATGAAACACTGGTTAAAAGATACCTGCGCGAGATTCGGCGGGTAGGTCTGGTGAATTTTGAGGAGGATACTCTGTCAAAGTTGAAAGCTGCGGAGATGGATGGTGAGGTGGTTTCCACCGGCACGATGGATGAGAATGTGGCCTTGCGTAGAAGTGCTGTGCCGATTGAGGCCCGAGTGGCGGCGGCTGAACAGGCACTGGAACATTTTGAAAACGGAACCGAGCCGGGAGGGCGCACGGTATTGATCGATAGAAGCTGTGATATTTCGAGAGGATGAGCCGAGTAAAACAATTAGTGAGTGGCGGTGCCCCTGGCTTAAAAGCCGAGGGGTTTAGTAATTTTGAGGCGGCTAACTGGAGCCCGGATCGTGCGACGATTTATTATCCGTTTGTCGAAAGTGACAAGGCGGTGGATAAGTGGTCGCGAGGTGAGCTGATGAAAAAGAGCTGCTGGGCTTACGATAATAGCGGTTTTGTGCGTGGGTTGCTTAATCGTGCTGCGCGGATGTGTGCGCGGCTGATGCCTCAGGCTGACACGAAGGATCTGGAGTGGAATAAACTGGCTGATGCTGAGTTTGCGAGAGCTACCGGATCGGCTGAGGTGTTTGATATTACGGGGAAGATGAACTGGGATGAGCTGATTTACGCGATATTTTTGGGAGCGGATCGGCTTGGTGATTGCGGCGTGGCATTGGGTCGCACAGATGACTATCAGCCGCGTATTCGTTTTTATGAAGGCTACTCAATCGGTGATGATGCCGAGGATAAGAGCGATCGATTTCAGGATGGTATCTTAACGGATAAACATGGGAAGGCTCAGAAATACCGGATCATCACAGCAGATGGTCATAAGGATTTTAAGCGAAAGGATTTTGTTTATTTCGCGGATTACGAACGCCCCGGGCAGCGACGTGGATTGCCAGCAACTTACCACCTTTTGAATTACACGCATGATACCAAGGACATTATGCGCTTCTGGAATGGTGGTATCAAGGCTGCGAGCCAGGTGGGAATGCAGATCGTTAATTCAAAAAAGGATGGCGGGCCTAAAGGCTGGGCTCAGAATCTCACAGATCGCCCGGCTTCTGGTGGAAGTGGGTCAGGATCTAAACGTGAGGGCCCGGTGCCTGTGGATCAGGTCTATAACCAGAATCATATCATGGAGCTGGGTGAGGAGCGTATTGAGCTTCTACACGATCAGCGTCCGGCACCTAACCAGATGCAATACCTGGATTACCAGAAACGCGATATGAGTCTGGGCTACGGTTTGTCAGTTGAAGAAATTTGGGATATACGCGGATTAAATAGCGCCGGTGTTAGGAGTGTAGGTGGTAAAACACAGCAGTTCATTGATCGTCGGCAGGATTGGATTTTAAGGCAAGGTGTGTGCCGGTTAAGAAACTGGGTAATCTCATTGGCGATCAAGGGCGGCAGGCTGCGGGAGTGTAATGATCCAGACTGGTGGAAGCATGAATGGTTCCGAGGTGCGAAACAATCGATTGATTTTGCCAAGGATGGCCGTGCGCTGCTGGAGATGGTGAATCGTGGTGAGTTATCACCTGATAGATACCATGCGATGACGGGGACACGGGTGGAGGAGGAAGATGCAAAAACCGTCGCAACATGGAAACGTCGCAAGGAAATGTGTGAGGCTGCGGAAATTCCCTTCCATCAGATTTTCCCGCCCGCTCCAGGCACTCCAGTGAGTGCGGAAATTTCCAGTGAACAGATGGAAGAAATCAAAGATCGAGACGATGAAACGAAAGCATAATTTACCCCGGTTGATGGGAAAGGTATTCATGGAGCCGTGGGCTATCATGCCAACGAAACTTGATGAGATCGGGGGTTTACTGGAGCGACATGTGCGCGGTGAAGTGGATCTGACTGAGATGGGTGTGAGCTGGGATGATGACGATGATTCCGGTGAGGATACTTGGAAGGGATACGAACTGCACGGAAACGTAGCGGTGGTGCCTTGTCATGGTGTGATCGGTAAGCGTCTCGGCTGGTTAGAAATGTTCTGCGGCGGGTGTGATGTTGATGTGCTTGTTAGTGCGTTGCGTGCAGCTCAGGAAGATGAGCAGGTGCAGGCTATAGTGATTGATTTTGATTCTCCTGGCGGCACCATCACCGGCACCCCCGAGGCTGCGGATGTGATCGAGGAGATCGCGAACGAGATCCCGGTGATTGCATTTACGGAAACTCAGATGTGCAGTGCGGCTTACTGGTTAGGTAGTTCAGCAAGTGAAGTGATTGTGGCCCGTAGTTCCATTGTGGGATCTATCGGAGTGATCATCGCGGGCGTGGACGATCATAAGATGTGGGATGAGCTAGGTCTGAAAGCACAGATTTTCAAGAGTGGCGAGCTGAAGGATACCGGACGGCGCGGGATCAAGTGGCGTGATGAACAAAAGCAGTTTTTACAGGAGTCAGTGAATAAGACGTTTGCTGAGTTCCGTGGCCATGTGCTGAAGCACAGAAAAGATGTGCCTGATGAAGCGATGACCGGCGGCTGGTATAGCGGTGATGATATTGAAAATCTCGCACTCGCTGATGGATTTACCCGAGATCTGGAATCTTTGCTGGCTGAAATGAATGCTGAATTTGACACGCAACAAACTTTGTAACCGCCGGAAGGCACCACATTGAGATCATGAAACTTAAATTGTTTGGTAAAAAAGATAAGTCTGCGGCTCCTGCGAGTGCAGAGGTTGAGGAGCAGGAAAATTCTGAAGGTGCCGAGGGTGCTGATGATTCTGCTAATGATGAATCTGAATCCGATGGTGATTCCGGTGCTGAGGAAAGCTCCTCTGATGATTCTGGTGATGACCAGTCCGGCGATGATGGTGATGATTCTACTGAGGGTGAGGTTACTCAAGCTCAGATGATTGATCAGATCAATGCCTGCACCACTCGCATTGAACAGCAAGACGCTACGATTTCAAATCTTCAGGGTCAGTTGAAAAAACTGACTGGTGATCGATCCAAGGAGATCGACCAGGCTGCCAGCAAAAAAGCAGTGCAGCAAACAGCCGCGCAGGGGGTTCCTGCCGATGAGATGCCTGATGCTGAGGGCGAGGGTTCTATGGATGAACCTAAGACCATGGCTGAGTTCCAAACTGCTCTCAACGGAATCGAAGATCCTAATGCACGCGGTGCCTACTACCAGAAACACAATTCCAAATTTTTCGGATAGAGTCCTAACAGGCTGTCCAGAACCAAGAAAACAAAAACCAATAAAAGACCATGGCTAATACATTCGGCACCCTGAACGGGACTCTTATCGCGCAGCGGGCGTTGACCACACTGGTTAACAAGCTCCCTCTGCTTTCTCGCATCTCCACCAAATTTACTGACCAGCAACTGTTTGATCAGGCTGTGAAGGTGAAGCTCGCTGGCGTAGTCGCCGCAGTTGATTACCATGCTGATAATGGTTACGTTGCAAGTGATTCCACTGACTCGGAAGTGACCGTGACGATGGATCAGCACAAGCATGTTACCCGTCACGTTAGCGTTGAGGAGGCGCACTCCACGAATGAAAATCTCCTCGACAAGTATGCGGCGCTGGATGCCCATTCACTCGCCACACCGCTGATCGATCTCTTGCTGGGTCTCGTGAAGGACACGGCTGTGCCTACCGCTACCCAGCAGACCGTGAAGGCCGTGGGCAGCTTTGACCGCGCCACGCTGATCGATATGGGCACGGCGATGGACAACCGCAAGGTTGCCGATGTGGGAAGATTCGCCATCCTCAATCCCGCCTACTACGGCGCTCTGAAGAAGGATACCACAGTTGTTAGTAACAACGTTAATCCTGCCTCTAGCACCATCACGTCCGGTTTCCTTCCAGATGTAGATGGCTTTGATGTGATCAAGTATAACGGCGTTCCAGCTAACAGTGAAAACCTTGTGGGTCTCACTGGAGTGGCCGAAAGTTTCGCCATCGCGACTGGTATCCCAACTCTCGACATGCTTGAGGGTGTGCCGGTTGCAGCGCGTTCCACCGTGGTTACCGAGCCTCAGACCGGCCTCAGCGTTCTCCTTGTGGAGTATGTTGATGTTCAGAAGGGTAAGGCTTACCGCTCTTACCGCTGGATGTTCGGCGGATCGCTCGGGAATGCCACCACTATTGAGAAGCTGGCCAGTGCGTAAAGATTAACGGTGTTCCGGTTGAGAAGGGTGTTTCATGTAAGGATGCTAGTTACCTGATCGACCGGAACCCACCTAACCATTTTTATCTATCACATTATGATTCATTCCATTATCCAGTTTTCCCAAGGCAAGGCAAAGAGCCTTCACTGTTCCACTGATGCCAGCAAGGCCGAGGCTGCTTTCCTCAAATCTGAAACAGGTATTGTAACCTGGTATCGGATGGCTCCCAGCGGTGGTGATGTGTTCTCCCGCGTGGATCACGAAGCGAATGCGGCTCAGGCTGCCAAGGCTGCTGCTGATGCTAAGAATGCTGAGCGCGATGCCGCTCTGCGTGCTGAGCAGGAACATGCTTACCTGGTGAAACAGACTGCCAGTGATGCCGCTACTCAGGCCGTGCTTGATGGTGCTGATCAGGAAGGTATCGCCAAGGCTGTTAGTGAAGCCCTCGCGGATCTGGAAAAGCCAGCCGAAAATAAATCTTTATCTCCGCAAGATAATGAACCCGGGGAGGGTGTCTCCCCATCTGATGATCCGGGTTCCCCATCTGCGGAGGGCTCTGATACCGATGGTGATTCTAATGATGATCCTGATGGTGAGGAGGAATAGTATCTGAACGGATAGTGTAGTTTGTAATTCATAATAATTGTGTTTGGGAGGGCATACCGATGGTGTGCCCTCCTTTTTTAAACGATGAAAAAGACAGATGGTGATCCAGTAAAGAAGTCGATTGCGCGGCGGCTGCGGAAGCTCCAGACCCGTGAGGATGCGCTGGAAAAGAAGTGGCAGAAAGTATCCCGGCGGCGTACCTCGGGTGAGGATCGCAAGGCTAAGAATGCTCTGGATCTGGAACTACTAAAACGGAAAATCGAGCGGAGAAAATTTGAGAAAGCAATATGAGTATTCGCGATCAAATTAATGCGGCTAAGACTGCGGGGCTGGGCGTGCGTAAGGACGCTCTGAGTGTGGATTGTGTGGTGCATGATCCAGCTACGGAGACGGACTATGCTGTGGAGGCTCGTGTGGGTGGTATGGCTGAGCGTGGTAATAGTGCCGAGGGAGGTTTTGAAATGGAGCATGATGCCCAGGCTAGATGGGAGCGATCGCAGAATCCCTCGCCAGAAATCGGCTGGCTTTTCCGAAAAGAAGAAACTGGCCGCGTTTACCGCATCGATGAGATCGTGGATCACCCTAACTCGTTAGAGTGGAAGATCGGCCTCGGTCCTGTCTCTAAGTAACGTCCAAGGCCACCAATCCCCCACATCTAATAGCTAGACCGATGACAAATCTAACGACATTCACCAACGCGAAAAATCCCCCGCCGACTCTAGGACGGTGGGGGATTGGGTGCGCCGCCTTGTTCCGTGTTACTGTGGTTTTGGCTTTAGCTTCTGTAGTCGGGTCAACGCTCCTTCCTGAGTCACCAGAGCAGGGACGCGATCACCCTTCAACCAGTGTTCAATGGTTCGTTGACTCACATCAAGAGCGGTCGAAAGACCAGCCAGGGTTAAACCTAGCCGACCCTTCTCGGATTGTAGTTGGTCGTGAAATTTCATTTGATTATTTTTCGTGTTGGGTTAAATTTGAATCTTCCAATGGAATAAGTGAATGTAGCTGCGGATTGGCGATCTCTGATCAATTACCAGCCTTTTCGTCGCAATTACAAACTAAGCTGGCTCTGCACCACGGTGCATACGGCCCCCCATTCATGGGGGGCCGCCCTCTGTTAGTGGTAGATGGCGCGAAACTCTCCAAAATCAACAATCGTGAGAGGGCGGCGTTCGGCGCCTTTTTGGCCTTGCACAGACTCCCATCGAAGAGTGGTCATTCCATTGTGAGTCTCTTCTTCGAGTCCAGATGCCTCATTCCATGTGTTATTCTTCAAATCTGCGATGGTGTCGTTGGTGGTGGTTACGTCCGTAGAGTCAGTATCAAGATAGAGATCTTCCCACTCGTCTTCAGATCCGAATTCAATGAGTTGGATGTTCTTGGCGAGCAGGTCGTATTGGTCTTGGGTCATTTTCATAATTTTAGTTTTTTAGCCGGGGGCTTATTCCCTCTCGGTGAGAACATATTCGCACATTGGGCGGAAAAGGTCAACAACTATTTTACGCCAATGTGCGATTTTTTTCTAGAGGGTGAAAACACCCTCTATTCACGGAACGCCCAAGCTGAATCACGCCGAACCTAAAACTATGAGTAACAGAAACGACGAAAAAGAGGCGTTGGCTTCCAGCGACTTGTTCATCCTCTTACCGAAACCCTATGAAATGCTACAACGAACCAATTCCAGACGGCAAGCTCGGCCAGTTTGACGAGATCCTGAAAGCCTGCGGAGGCCGCTACCTGTCCAACCCCGTTGAGTCTCCTTCGCGATGGGGGCGGTGGCGCGTCTCATACGAGTATGAAGACATCGAAGCCGCCAACGAGCATTCTCGCAGATGGCAACGGGTCACGAATGACATCAAGGAGAGTTTTCGCCGCCCTTGGTGGAAACGTCTGATTTCTTGGATGAACAGTAAATTGAGGGAACCATAGTTCCCATAACACCATGTCCGCTGGGTTAACATATCAAATGGCCGCAGAGACGCGCGTGCTGGACGCGTGGCTGATCAAGCAAGCAGTGGTCATGGATGCCAGCATGGGAGAGGTCATCCGCGATGAAGCGCCGCACCTCGCCACTGCACTCGCCAAGGCGACTCCACCGCTCACTGGGACCAACATGTTTTCCCAAGCCTGGGGAGCGCAGAAGAAAGCAGGAGTGAATGCTGTTAGAGCGGACATAGCGCGCGTTTACGTAACGGCTAATTCCCTCTACGGCGAGATTGCCGAGCAAGATGAAGATGCCGCCAAGGGCTTCCGCAAGGCTGTTAGACGGCGCGATTCAGGAGAAGTCCAGAGGCTCCTCTACGCCTACGGCCTCAGCGAATACGCAGCTGCAAACATCGGAGAGCTCAATGAGGATCTCCACCAGCAAGCGCGGCGCAGGCATGGACGCGTAGGCAGGAATCAGCGCGTCAAGCAGATCGTCACACGCGGCAGTGATCTCAATAGATATCGCCGTAGAAAAGAAGCCCGCGTAGGCCACCTCAAAGCGGGATGGGTAGGAGCTACCCGTGGCCTCACAAAGCAGCCAAGATGGCCAGCCTGGCTCAGAAAGATGCGCGCCAATGGCTCATCCTCAGATCACACGCGCCGCCGCTCAGATCCCTCCATGACTCTAACGAACCGTGTTAGATATGCAGGCGGCAGGAATAGCAGTGATCGATTTGTGTTTCATGCACTTGTTTATCGTGAAAAAACGATCATGCGAAAAGTAAAAGGCATGGCTGCACGGAAATGGCGTAAGTGATCCCGCCCGCATTAGACACCACCTCACCCAGTATGAGCCGTGATGTTCTTTACTCCCAACTAACAGCCCCATTCGGCGGGGTGATCTTTGAGCGTGCCGTGGAGCGCGTGCTGGTAAAGCTATTTCAGAATTTCCAGCAGCTAGATGGAGAGCCGTTATCCGGAGTCCCTATCCATCCAGGAGTCCGTGGAGTGCCCCTCATTTTTGAAACCTACGATCCCAATGATGCTGGCACCAGTGGCACAGAATTTGCCGATGCCAAGAAAGCCGCTAGCCACATCATGATCCTCGCCAGCGGCTACCAAGAGCACGACGGCGGCGAGAGCTGCAAGCTGCGCGTAGTAGTCGCCACCCACATGCGCGATGGTGAGCCCGCTGAGCAAGAGGCCAAGCACGAGCAATGGTGCGCCGCCGCTCGCGGTATCATGTCTCCATCTGCCCAAGCAGAATCTGTCAACCTATGCAATCAGCTCAGCGAAGAAATCTCCACCCTCGGCTGGGAGGCAGACGAGCCCGCGCAGGATGAGTTCGTGCGGCATCGCTGGGTGCACACGCTGAATTATGATTTCACCGGAGCCATGCTCAGAGAATGTTAGCTCTTTGACACACAGCGGATGTTAGTATGAGCACTATTTCAGCACAAGAAACTCCCGTCCAAGCGGGAGCCCAATACGTCTCCGGCGAGCTGCCAACATTTAACACTGGCGACATCGTGCCCGTCGGTGACTCCTGCGCCATGAAAGAGATTGGTGAGGTAGAGAAAAGCAAAAACAACCAAGCGCAAACCGACAACATCGGCACCAATGATCACGGCGTAGTCATCAGTGGAGACTTCAAGCTGAAAGCCGGAGCCGATATTCCAAACATCGGAGATAAACTCACATCCTCAGAGGCCACGCCTCGCATTTTCGTCATCACCACCGATGTGGAAATCACAGGATTCTCCAAAGGCGGCAAGCCTCTAATGGTTAAATTTGATGCCGAGTTCTGGCCAGCAGTAGATGCAGCCGAGAGCGCCTAACAAAAACTTTACTATGTGTAGTAGTGATTGACCCTGAATATGCAAATTCAGTTTCTGGAGCGGGCGGTGGTCGAGTATTCGGCTACCGCCTGTTTCATCTCACCCCACGTCATGTGTTAGGGCTCAGCATGGCTGGCTCACCCTACGTGCACGGTGGCACATGTGGCTATGAGGATGCCATATTAGCAGCCCGCATTCTCTCCGCAAAGACAGAGAAGCAATGGCGCCGAGCCGTGCTTGGCAGCGGATATGTTAGAAAGAAACTTTCCACCCTCAGCATCTGGCTGCGCGCCGTGATCTTCTCCCGTAAATTTTTCCAGCCCATGTCAGAGCTGAAAGAATGGTTAGACTCAGAGATGATGGTGCCAGAGGTCATGCAGGGTGAGAGCACTGGCCGCAAGCTCTCCTCGCCATGGCTCCAGCTCATGGTCTGCCGCACCTCCAGAGAGAGCGGCCTGAGCCTGTCAAGAGCCTGGTGGACTCGCTTCAGCGATGCCGCCTGGGCGAACGTAGGCTGGCAGGAGTTAGACGGTGCCGAGATCCGGCTCATGGATAGCAAGCTGAAAAAAGAACTCATCGAAATGGGCTGGGAGGAGAGCGAGCTATGAGCCGCGTAGATGTTACCTTGGGCGTGAAGAACGCCAAATTCCGCAAAGGAATGGAGCAGGCCAAAGGGCAAGTGAAGGACTTTCGTGGCGTCGCCAGCAAGGGGTTCAACTTCGGCCAAGCAGCAGGCATTGGTGCTCTCCTCATTGGCCTCGACAAAGTCACGGAGAAATATGATCGCGTGCACAAGCTCAGCCTCCGTTTCGGTCTGGATGCCAAGGATATCCAGCAGCTTGGTTTTGCCGCCGAGCAGAATGGAGCCAGCATGGAGCTCATTGCAAAGGCGATGGCTCAGGCTAACAGATCAGGCCAAGAGGCTGGCCGTGGCCTCAAGACATACTCAGATCAGTTCGAGATCCTCGGTATCAATGTTGCTGAGTTCAATGCTCTCGATCAGAAATCTCAGTTCTTGCTCATCGCAGATGCCGTGGCTAATGCCAGTGATCAGAATGCAGCGATGGCCGCCACTCAGCAGCTGTTAGGCCGTAGTGGATTGGAGCTTATTCCCATGCTCAAGCAGGGCAGTGCCGCCATCCGTGAGCAGGCAGAGAGTATCACAGCACTGGGTAATGCCGAGGTGGCAGCCATGGCTAAAGCCCGCGATGATCTGAACCAAGCGAAGACAGACATCACCGGAAATCTCGGAATCGCCCTCGCCTACATCATTCGATTATTCAAAACAATCGTCTCCATGGCGGGCACCACAGTCAGCTCGGTTTATGATGTGTTAGAGTCCGCTGCGCGTGCCAGTAAGCGTGCCATGAAAGGCCAATTCTCAGAAGCCAATGAGATAATGAAGGCCGCATTAAATCGGCAGAAAGGATTCGTCCAGAAAATCAAAGATAATGCCCGTGACGCACTGGACACGGGTGCCACCCCTGGTGGCTCAGGCACAGCACTACCTGGCGGAGTCAGCCCAGAGGCGCTCTCCCAGCAGCAACAGGCGAATAAGCTCACCGCTGAGAGGCTTCGGTTAGAGAAGGAGCTAGCCGCCCTCCAAGAATCCGCCGCCGATAAGAAACGCACCTCAGAGGAGAAAGTAGCCGCCGCCCAGCGTGAGGCGCAGGCGGACTTTGATGCGCACATGGATCTAGTAGCAGAGCGTGAAGCCAATGGCTCATCCCCCGCCCTGGAGAACAAGATTCTCGCCGCAGAAATAGCCGCCGAGAAGGCACTGCAAAAAGTTTCCGACCTCAAGGAGAAGCTCGCCACCGAGGTAAAAACAGCCGCCGATGCCGAGGTCAAAAAGATGATGGATGACTACCGCGCCGGTATGGAAAAGCAGATCGATGATCTCAAGGATCAAGAGCAAGCATTGCTCGATCAGCGCGACAGCGCACAGCGGCGTGCAGGAGCATTCAGCGGTGGCGTAGATCGCCTCCAGGCACTTGGGCTCGGAGCCGCCGGTGTGAACTACGCCCAGGACCCAGAAGCCGCCCGGCAGACTCGCCTAGCCGTAGAGCGCAATAAGCAGTTAGAAGCACTACGCCGCGAGATGGCAGCCCTAGAAGTAACCCTAGAGCCGGATGAATTTTAACGCAGAGAGCACCATGGCAACCATATCAGCAGGCACCAAATCACGCCGAGGATCAGACTTCCCCATCCACCAGCCCGTGGATAAATTCGGCGGTGGCATTGGTCAAGAGACTGGCACCCGCACCATACGCGTGGACTACGATGGCACCAGCACGTCATGGGCCACCCACCTGCCAGACGTAGGAGATGCCCACCCCGTAGCCAGCTGGCTAATCTTCAAAGACTACTCTCTTACCCAGCTGCCGCTCATGGGCGACCTCGCCGATCTTGTCCTGAACTACGTGCAGGAAGAATTCGGCTCACCCCCCGCAGAGATCCCGCCAGATGAGATCTCAGAGAATGGTGCTGTGCTGGAGGTTGATATTGTTAGGCATCCCAAGTTCGGCACCACGAACCCCGGCTGGAGTGGAAATTCCATGCGGGATTTTTACAATCCCAAAGACCGCAGGATATTCGTATCAGAGGAAGTGCCAGAAGAGTTTGTAGATGAGGATGGAAAAACAAAAGAGCACCCCAAGGCAGGCGAGACAGTCCCGGAAGAGATCCGTGGCATGAGCAAATACGTCGTCGGCACCGGCACCGTCACTGCCGTAGAATACAGTGCCAGTGAGCCCGCCTCTGTGATCGAGGATGTAGGAAAGCGTGAGGTGCCAGCAGGCCAGCCCGGCACAGAGGATAACTGGCTCATCATGGGCGCGCGGAAAGCCCGCCGTGGAGCATGGTGGGTGCTAGAATACGTTTACCAATTCTCAGAAAAAACCATCTCAGGTTTCGTTTACGAGGATAAATAGTTAGATGTTAGATGAGTATTTTTAACAAGGCAAGATTCCTAATGAAGAGCAAGCGTGGCTTTCTGCCGCGCAGCATCTGGAATGCACTCATTGAGTCCATCGCCACGCACATCATCACCCATGTGGAGGGTGGCACACTGCGTAAAGTCCACGGCATAGGCACCACTCTAATTATAGATCCATCCAGCGGCGGCGCAGGCGGTAGGGACTACTACCCCAGCTGCCTGATCCCAGAGAAATTCATCGTCCCGGCAGATCTTGAAGAGCCCGTGAAAGTGATCTTCTACCCATGCGAGATGCGAAGCTGTGGCATTGGTGATACCAGCACCATGCACCCCGTGAATTACGGCATGGAGACCCTACGCAGTGATCCCCCTCCAGAGATAGAGCTAAGCGATGGCGAGAATGTTGTTTACGTAGTCTGGGATACGGATGAATACGGCAAAGTGGATGTTGATTCCGTGGAGCTGACTCTCACAGAGCCCTCTGGCCAGCAGGTCCACATCCCACCCTCGCCTGGTGGCGGTGGCCAATCCGGCAGCTACTCTCAGGAAGTGGGCGTGATCAACGTGCCAGAGCCAGAGGTGGGTGATACTGTTAGAAAGGGATATCCTAGCTGGATTCCTCTGGCGGATCACCTCAGCTGGGATGCTTTTAACCGCGCCCTAGAATCCGCTGGAGTAGAAGCCGATGGTGCCGAGGTGGCGAAGGCAATCACAGAGACAGCCATTGAGCTGCGCAGAATCAAGGCCAAGGAGGAATCCGTAACGGGCGGCAAGGAGTTTGTGCTGGAGCTGGAGGCGGAGGAGAAGGCTAACAATATTGAGCTGAGCGGTAAGGTGAATATCACCGGAGCCAGCGGTAAGCTGCAGTATATCACCTGCGATGATATCACCGTGGATTTCGCCACCGTAGAGCATGGCCTGATCACCTCAATTGATGCCGTGGTGCCAGTCGGTGAATGTGATACAGTTCTCCCAGGACCATGATGCTCGGATGCGTCATGGTGTGCGGTAGAGATGAGGCATGTTTACAGCCGTTCATCACCGCGTGGCAGCTGGTTTCTGATATCCCCCTGCACCTAATCGTGGATCGCGCTGATCCTATTGAGGGTGATTACGGCCTACCCGTTACCATGGGCGTGTGGCCTGCGAGCGGTCCTATATCTCAGCCAGTGTTAGAGAGCCTCGCAGAAGCTGCCGCAGGGTATGCCGCTGTGCTGAAAATGGACGTGGACTGCCTGCACATGGATGCCGCATGGCTTGAGGAATGGCAGCCAGAGAGCATGGCGGCCATGGGCTTCCAGCACTGCAAGCGGCCAGAATGTTTTATGGGTGCCGCCTACGTTCTAGACGTGGAGACAGCTAAGAGAGCCGCGCTACGTGGAGACTGCTGCCAGATCAGAGCCGAGGACGTGGGTGCCTCCCAGAGAGTCCGCCGCCTGCAGCCGAACGGCATTCATCTCTTTAGCCGGGAAAATGATGATCGCTGCTGCAATGCAGTTGGCTGGGTGCCAGATGAGCCGCTTGAGAATTACGCAGGCTACGCGCTGGTGCACTGTGGGCAACATCTTGAGCATGGCCGTGGGGATATCCCAGCGCGGATGAATGCGCTATTGAACGCCCACTTTTGACACACGCGGGATTCCTGATGACCAGCATGTTTATTGAGCTATCAGAATCGCCTCATCCCGTTTACGCCACCCAAGCAGGCGGTGCCTATAAGAGCGAGGGAAAGCTGGGTGATGGTGCTACTTTTGACGTGTATTTCATGGAGTCGGGTGTGCTTGTCGATCCTCCTACTGCCACGTTTATTTTAGAACTGAAAGGCCGTGGCCAGTATGAAGGCGCGGCGATGGTGCGTGTGACCGAGTTTACGGCAGCTACCGATGGTGATGGTCAAGACTATCTGGAGATCGCTCCTGCATGGAATTCTGATGCGGTGCTGGCAATTCTGGAGCCCGGTGGTGAGAGGCAGCCACGCAAGCTCCACACGATGGCTGAATTTAGCTGGCAGGATGGCGCGAGCCAGGTGGTCAGTACGAAGAGTTTTGAGGCGATTATCTGGAATGATATTGTGAAAGAGTTCACAAGCCCGGCTGTGCCTCTGCCTGATGTTCCCTGGCTGAGTTCGAATGTGGATGCTTATGATGGACCTGCGGTTACTGGGTTCGCTGGTGGATCTCTGAATGAGGTGATCAAACACTTGGATGATCAAAAGTTAGGATCTGAAGATTTGTCAGACTATCAACCAAAACCTTCCGAGGGTCAGTTTTCTGATGGGGATAAAACAAAACTGGACGGCATCGAACCTGGAGCCACCGCAGATCAAACCCCCGCCGAGATCCTCGCCGCCGTGGAGAGTGAGAGCGGGGTGGATTTATCGACGCTGCCAGTGCTGGAGGTAGCCGACAACGCCGCCAAGCTCGCCCTGACAGGCGTGGCGAATAACAAGGAGGTGCGAATCACGGGCGAGGGGAATCGGCTGGAGCGGTATCTGGGGGACATCACCAACGATGAGAAAGTGGTCTTTTTGCCATCCGGCACCGTCTCCATGTCTGGCACCACATCGGGGGACATCGATACCCTCAACGACCTGCACGGGTCACTATACAACGGCAAGCCGCAGTGGTATGATGGGGTAGCTGCTCCCGTGAGTGTAACCGCTATAAGGTTTGACGGCACGTATTGGGAGATCATAGACGACGGCAGTGCCATTTACAAGGCGGACACTGTGGAGGATTGGCCGTGGGAGGTGGCACATTGGACGCCACAAGGCGGCCAGCCGGACGACCTCACCATAACCAAGCTGCCCGAGGCCACCGAGGCAAATTGGAGCAATATCGGTAGCTCGGGCGTTATCAACGTCAAAGACCACGGAGCGGTCGGCGATGGTGTAGTGGATGACACCGTCGCGATCCAGGCCGCCATTGACGCCGCGGCGCTGACCGGGGGCTGTGTATTTTTTCCGGCGGGGACTTACCGACTCGATAAGACAGCCCAGACAGGGGTGGGTGACGGCAAGCATTCGGTCACGTTAAGGAGTGGCGTCCGTTTGCTTGGAGCTGGAATTGGCGTGACTGAGCTAAAGCCGCTGGATTCCGCACTCGGTGACATGCCGATTCTTTACGCCGCTGCCGGCGATGCCGACACCATTTCTATCAGCCATCTAACGGTTGACGGCAACCGGACTGCGCGAGGCCTTGGCGCTGGCTCCGAAGACGAGGGCATCAATTTCAAATCGGGCACGAACATCAGCCTGCACCACATCGAGGTGCGGGAGTGCGGTCAGGATGGTATTGATTTTGACTCGGGATCTAGAATCAGGATTTCTAACATCTATGCCCACGACAACGGAGGTAACGGCATCCACTTCGCTGGTGCCGGCCCCAGCTGGGCGCACGTTTCCAATTCCTATTTTGAAGAGAACGGGCACGAAAGGTTCACCGCCTACGGCCAGGGATCTGGCATCGACTCTATCAACGCGTCCAAGCTCATGGTCACAAATTGTGGCTTCAAGGACAATGCTCATGAGATGTTGTTAGAAGGCGGAGGGGCTTCGGTCTCCACCTGTTATTTTGAGCACACCGGTGCAAGCGCAACCGATTGCATCAAGACGACCGCATCGACCGGCGACGACATCCTCCAGATTTCTAATTGCCGTTTCTCTTGGTCGCAAGGATACGCGATCAACATCACAGGAGGGTATGAAAATGTCTCGGTCAAGGGCTCGCGGTTTGTCCACCAGTCCAGCTCCGCGCCATGCATCGTGGCTACTTCCGCTGCCTACCTTGAGGTGGAAGGGTGCTATCTCTCCGGTTCCTACGGTGTTCACATCATCGCCGCGACCAAGGGACCACGCATAGTGAATAACCGATTTGCCAACTACACGAATGGTGTCCGGATCTCCGGCGCGGTCCCTAACGGCGCGGTGCTGCACAATGAGTTCCTCAATGAATACGCGAGCCACATCCATTTCACCTCCGGAGCATCAACCGGGTGGGTGATCGAGGGAAACAAGGCCGCGCTCTACGGCAACCTCGTCAAAACACAGTCGGGCACATCCACTGGAATGGTGATCCGGAACAACCTTGGCTTCGCCGTCCTTGATCTTGGTTCCGGAGGGCACACAGTCGTGGAAAACGAGATTGGTGATTTCAAACTCACGAACGGCAGCGTCACAGGCTGCCGGATCAAGGGCAATAACATCACTGGGACGACCGCGCACACAACGGCGACGTATGATTCTAACAAATGGATCGGGAACTATGGTGCGGGAGTTTCAGGTGTCTTCGAAGGATCGGCCACACTTGCCCTGGGCACCCTCACCATCACATCCCCGGCAGCTTTTTCAGGTAAAAAAATCAAACTTTTCAGACAGGGGACCAATGGCTCCACTGGGCTAGGGGTGCTGACGCTGGGCACCGTGACGGCTGGTGTTTCTGCCGTGGTCAATGCGCTTGATTCTTCGGCAGTCGTTGAAACCGGAGATCAGAGTGATGTGCGCTGGGAGATAACAGACTAGCCAATGCAAGTAATGGCCAAGTACATCAAATCGCTGGAAAAGTGGACGTGGGATCCGGACGGGACTCCCCTGGTGCTGCTTGATTATGATGAACGGATGCTGGCGGTGGTTGGTTTGAGATCTGGAACACTTCAAACACACCATTTCACGGGTCAGTCCAATGGGAATCTGTTAGAGCGTAATATGAAAACATTACTAATAACATCACTCCTATGCTGGCTACACCGTGACCGAGGCTGATTTCTCGCAGTCATTTCCTGATTATTGATGAATATTTAGCCAAACCAATCATGTCCGATTTTATACGCAGACGGCACAGTGACCTACACCGCGCCGGAACCGGAGGAGGTAGAGCAACCCGAGTAATGAACGCCCCAACACCACATAACCGACTAGGCTGCATCGCAGGAATGGCCGCGTGCGTGGCTATGTGGGCTATCATTGCCGCCGTGGTGGTGGCACTGGTGGGCTGCGGCTCAAAACCTCCTGCCGCGCCATTGCCAGTTAAAGACACGCCCATCAGCACGTCTGGATTGACTAAGCCGATCAAGGACACCGCCGCTGCTGGTTCCGTGTCTCTATCATGGGCTCAAGAGATCAGCCATGCGAACAATCTTCAGCTCGCGGAGACATGCTACCTAAAGCTCGAAAAATTAGGGTAAAAATCACCACCAAAAACAAACCAATGAAAATAGAAACCAAATTCATCGCCATGATAATCCTCGCCATATGTGGCATACTATTCACCTCCTGCGGCCTAGACACCCGGGCTACTCCTGACGGCTGCCTGTTAGCTGGCAAAGCGCGTGAGGATGGCACTAAAGTTTACGCCGGATACTGCCAGGATGGCCGCTATCTAGCGCAGTGGGATGCCGTGCAAACGGATGGGTCTGAGGTGCAGATACGCTACACCAGGCACAAGGACGGGCGAACATCGATTGAATATCAATCCGGCACTCTATGGCTGAGGTGGGATGATAAGTCCGGTGTGCAGATAGGGCCGGTTCCTGATGTGGCGACTGAACAAGTGGCGCGATCCAACATCTAACTTTTTTCTGAATTGGCACCGCCTAAGCATATTCTGCAAACGGGTTTCAAGGATGGCGAAAGGCTGTTCTGGAGTTCGCAGGATATGCTTTTTTCTGATCACAAGGGATCGCCTATTGCGATCAAGGCGGGTTTTCTATCAGATGGATTATCCATCCCAATGGTGTTCCAGAATGTGTTCAGTAAATCACCTCACTACATCTATGCGGGAATCCTGCACGACTACGGATACCGTCTTGATTTCCCACATCCGATGAGCCGTAAAGAGGTGGATAAGCTATTCCTTCACTACATGAAGCTCTACGGTGTGGGATGGTTCACGCGGCACATGATCTATCGAGCTGTGAGAGTGGGCGGCTGGATGAGCTACGGGAAACGGAATGCGGAGTATTGGAAAAAGTCACTAACAATTACTTAAAATTATGCCATACGATCACGCAATTTACTGCCAGCAAATCGGACTCAAAACACTGGGCTTCGATCCTGGCCCTGCCGATGGTCTGGATGGCCGCAAGACACGCGCTGCACTGAGCAAATCAGAGCAAGCGCGTTTTGCTGCATCTGGAAACAAGGTGCCTGCTGGGAAGCTCAAAGGAATGCCACCGCGTCCCGAGCCTAACTATCAATCAAAGGTGCGCGTGTTTGGCTCTCCCGGGCGTGAGTCCGCGCTGAAGCGGGTGACACTGCCGTGGAAGATGAAAATAGCGTGGAGTGGTGGCTACCGGACTACTCTACGGATGCATAAGCTGGTGGCTGATCTGATGATCATGGCTCTCACTGAGATCCTTGAAAAACATGGTATGGAGTTCGTGCGTAAGTATGGTCTGGATCTCTTTGGTGGCGACTACGTGAACCGGAATGCCCGGGGGTCGAGCCGGAGTAAGAGTGATCACGCCTGGGGGATCGCTCTGGATCTGAATCCAGTGGCAAACGGAAATCACCACACATGGAAGTCCGGTGAGAAAGCGAGTAATGGCACGTATGAGATGCCGCGAGCGGCCATCAAAATCTTTCAAAAATACGGCTTCCAAGTCGGCTTCAAAAAATCTAACGGAACGCGCCGTGATATGATGCACATCGCTTACGTTAATCGATTCTAGCAAATACGATATGATTACTGAAGAGGAGGAAAGACACATCGCTCGCATTGTGAAGGAAAATCAAAAGGAGCCGTTTGCAGCCGTTCCGGGTGGTAAGGCTGGAGCGGTGGCCGCGTTGGGTATCCTTGTTTTTTTTGGCAAAGACTACTTTGGATCATTTAAGAGGAACTCTGAAGAACTGAGCAAAGTCTCATCACAGCAAATGCTCATTCTCAACGAGCTAGTGCAGGTGAATAAAGCCGTAGATGATCTCAAAGAAAAAACAGAAAAACGATACACTTACGACGATGCCGCCAAGGATCACGGAATGGTGCAGCGGCAGCTGGATTCCCACGGGGAGCTGCTAAAGACGCGCGGGACATGGATCATAGAAACCACGCGGCGGTTGGATATGTTAGAAAACGAGGTGCTTGGGAAGAAACGGGAAAAGGAATAGGTCTTTTTTAAAACATTCTGGTGGTTGCGTAGCTTAGAAAGCCGCAGAGCGCAATCGTTCCAAAAGCGCCGCTGGCGACAGGAGAGGAGCTGGCAAGGCTGAAGCAGAGAATAGTTCCTAACAAGCACGCTATCATACATATGGCTGGTGTGACCGATTTCTTTTCCACGGGCGGCTGGAAGCTAACAAGCGTATTCAGCGGCTGCCAGAGTGGTGATCCTGCTATGTTTGCGAGATCGGTCGCTGAGAATTTTCCTGCGGCTGCGTGCGCCGCTAGCTCATGCTGCTGATAAGGCCCCCACGTCTTACCCTGACTCTGGACGTAGATCTGCGGTGCTGGTGGCTTATTCATGACAGCTCCATAGCAGATTCCTTATTCAGAGTCTAGTATCCACTTCCCTATGCGGTGTAGCCAGGCTTTCGTTTCCGGCTCCGTGGCAGCGAGCTCTCTAAACTTGTTGATGATCAGCTCGGATTCAGCATCAAGCTGAAGCCCCGTGATGTATGAAACTGGTTCTTCCCTTAATGCTCCTCCGTCTTGATCTCTGATGATCGCCACATCCTGCCTGATGCCATCTGGCACAATGTCCCTGCACACTGCTAGACATAGCCGTCTAGCATCGTCAAGTGGCATGGCGGTGCATAATGCATCCAGCGTGTTTATGGAGGGGAGTGAGGTGCCGTGGGTGAGCTTGGTCAACATGCTGGATGACAGCCCTGATTTTTGACCAAGAGCGCTGTTGTTACCATCAAAAGTGGTCTCAATGATCTCGGATATGGTGTTACTTGTGTTGCTCATGCTTTTACTAATAGTAAAAACTTCGCAAAAAAGCAAACTTTTTCTTGCGCCCTGTTTTCCTTGTGGTAAAAGTCTCTCGAAAAGTAAAACCATGAGTGCCAAAGACCAAGCCAAAAAAGAAGTCCTCGAAATGGAGCTGGATACCGTCCAGATGCTCCGCCGCCGTGCCAAAGACGATGCCGTGAAGGCCATCGCAGCAGGTGAGCGGGAACTGGAGCTGAAAGCGGAAATTGAGAAACTGGAAAGTAAATCCGCAGCCTGATCCCAGCCATGAAAATAGCCATCGCATTCTGGGCAATCGCTGCCTACCTCTATTTCGACTAACAGAAAACAAAGCATCCTATGGCAAAATCATTTTTAATCACCGTCGAGCTACTGGGAGGCCCATTCGATGGGCTGCACACCCAGTGTTCAACATCCGTAGAAGAAATCCTCATGGACTGCGGCCAAGGAGAATGTGCCGCCTACGGCTGGGCTAATAAATCAACCAGCCTAGGAATCTGGATCATGCAGCATGTAGGCTGGGTGCCTACCCCGAGCAAGGACGTGGAAATTATCAAATAACTAGGGAGAGCGGAGATATGGGAGATAAGAAAAAATTTGCAGAGTTCGCCGGTGCCGTCGGTGAAGGTGATCTGGAGGCTGCCGAGGAAAAGTGTGTGGCTGAAAACGGTGGAGAGGGATTGTTTTTCGATGAAAAACTGAACGCTGCCAAGGTAAGAGCCAGGGCTGCGTCTAAAGAGCGGGGATGGACACTGCGTAATCTCCGTAAGGCAGGATTGAGCGGTGTGGTGATCATCCGTGATTACAAAAAAATAGGTGCGCTTATAGGAAGCGGCGACTATGTGGCGCTGGAGTCGAGAGATGGAGATTTTCTCATGGGTGCGATGATGAAAAATCAAATCAAAGAATCATGAAAACAGTTAGGAAGTTAAAAGCTAGATTCACAAACGTGCTGGATGGATTCTCGGTGGTGAATACCGATCTGGAGCCAATCCATGAAGATGCTGTGACATTCAATTTTCCGCTCAGTCAGGGCTGTCATGCAGAGGTGCGTTTTTCGATCCAGGATGAGCATGTGGAGAAACCGTATGCGGATTTTTCGCCATCGAGAAAGGCAACTGAGAATGAGGTTTTAGATTCGATTGAGCTGCTTTATCAGATGATTGCTACGGGTGGTCAGGCCGAGGTGGTGAATGACGTGGGTGATGAAGGTAATCGCCAATGTCCAGCGACCCGCTGACGCCACACTAAACCCTGTTGAATGATGGAAGACACCCTATCGAAGCCTGAAACCGTGGAACAACCCGAAGCTAAAGCGGGTTCGGCTGCGACTACTTGTTCTGGCTTGTTCGATCCGCCCCAAGCGACCCAATACAACTTCCTAAGTCTTGGCGCGGGAGTGCAATCTTCATGCCTTGCTCTGATGGCGGCAAAGGGGGAAATCGGCCCAATGCCTGACGCTGCAATCTTCGCGGATACGCAAGCGGAACCGGCAAGCGTCTATGAGTGGCTGGACTGGTTGGAAAAGCAACTTCCCTATCCGGTCGAGCGTGTAACGCGAGGAAACATCACTGAAGAATCGTTGAAGGTGCGACAGTTCAAGGATGATCCAAGCCGCCATTGGGTAAAGTCACTGATTCCGGCCTTCATCCAAAATCCAGATGGATCGAAGGGAATCATGGGGCGTCGGTGCACGTTCTCTTATAAAGTTGAAATGTTGGAGAAAACAGCTCGGAAGCTGGCGAAAATAAAGCGCGGTCAAAAAGAGATAACTGTGACTCAGTGGATCGGAATTTCATGGGATGAAATGCAACGAATGAAGGAGGCTCGGAAGCCCTGGACTCAGCATCGATGGCCACTGATTGAAAAGCGCATGAGTCGTCGTCACTGTCTCCAGTGGATGAAGGATAATGGCTATCCAGAACCGCCAAGAAGCGCGTGTATGTATTGCCCGTTTCACTCCGATGATGAATGGCGAAGACTGAGAGATGAAGAACCTGAAGCGTTCGAGGCATCCATCCAATTCGAGAAAGATTTACAGGCGGCAAAGGCTCAAACGGATAACCAGCGAGGAGTGCCGTATCTCCACCCATCGTTGAAGCCGTTGGGCGAGGTCGATCTATCAACCGACGTTGAGAAAGGGCAAACTTTACTATGGCAGGACTTCAACAACGAATGTGCAGGAATGTGCGGAGTCTGATTTCTTGCCAGAACAGAGAATTGAGGGAACTTTAGTTCCTATAACACCTAAAAATCAGCGGAGATTATGAAATTAAAAGAGACAATGGCAAAAATGAATGCTGCACAATTGGCTGCGGGTCACCTGATCAGCACGAGGAAAACATATCAGAGCTGGCTCTGGCAGTATGCTTACGCGCTAACCGATGGTAAATGTTCCGATGTCCAGACCTTCCTTAATTACAAAACGCAAGTTTGCCGCTGCCACCCAAAAACAATCAAACAAGCACTCAATGCGTTAGTTTTCTTTGAGAAAAAAGTAATGTTGAGAGAGCCTGGGATGTTGGATGTACCATCGGTGAAGAGATCCAGCGCCAAGCGCACCCCCGTCTGCCTCTCAATGCGAGAGTGCGAGCTGATCTTTGTTGAAATGAACCGACTCCGCAGGCTCCAAGGAATGCTCTTTGTGGGGTGTGGTCTGCGGGTTACAGAGGGTTTAACCTTGAGGTTGAAAGACCTGTGTTTCGACAAGAAGATGGTCCATGTCAGAAAGGGCAAAGGAGATAAAGATAGGTCCGTTAGAATGCCAGAGAGCATTATTCCCGAGTTAGAAGATCAAGTGAATCGTTGTAAAAAACAATGGCGTAAAGATCACGACCGCGGGTTAGTCTGCCCAACTCCAGAGCCCAGCCTTGAACGTAAATTTGGCAGAAAAACATTTGGTTCCCTTCCTTGGTATTGGCTGTTTCCGTCCGTCGCCGTCAGGGGAGATGCTAGGTGGCACTCCACGAGTAAAGGCCTCTCAAAAGCCCTCAAAGTGGCGGCTATGAAGGCAGAAATAACCAAGCGAGTGAGTCCGCATGTTCTGCGTCACTCTTACGCCACAGCCGTGTTAGAGCTGGGTTATGACCTCAGGCAGCTCCAGCGTGCACTGGGGCATACGCACCTAGAAACCACAGAGATTTACCTGCACGAAAACGGCAGCACCGGAGTGGCAAGCCCTCTGGATGCTCGGAGGAAGGTTGTTTCATTCCCTGCTCCTATGGCTGCTAGGTCGGATCGATTCTATCAGGAAAAAGCTGATGCAGCGCAAGAAGGATATTTTAAAGAGACACGTAACGCATGAAATCGATAATCAATCAATGGCCTCAGGTGATGCCTACCAAGATGGCTCACGAATACGTGGGAGGCGTAAAGGTGTGGGAGGAGCTGCTGGGTAAATACAGTGAGATCCTGAAGCCGTTTCGCACGACTCCGCAAGGTTGGCAGAGCTGGCACAAAGAGATCATTGATAACGCTCTGAGGGCGGCTCAGATGGATGGAAAACTGAATCAGAAAAAAGCGTCATGAATTTATTTCAACCTACTAACAACGTCGCGGCCTACGGGGGAATATCCCACGTAAGTTTCCTCGACCACTTTCAATTCATCACCGAGCAAGGTGGCAATATCGACCATTTGCACGCCTTCCATAGCGAGGTGGGTAGCAAAACTGTGACGCAGAGTGTGGTAGGTGACGTGCGTTTTTATAGCACAGTTCGTAACGTGATTCGCAAGCTGCTTTTTTCGGTTTTCTCTTTGTTTTTAAAGGATTGGAGGAGGTGGGTAGCACTCGGTGGTAGCATTATTCAGCTAGAAAAGGGGGTGGTAGCGTGAACTTCTCACCTTGGGAGGCTCAATCTGATCCACGCGCTCAGAGGGTCAATGATGCGCTGCGTCCCGTCGTGGCACGTACTGGAATTGATGCTGTGAATGGTATCACACCACTCATGGAGGTGGTTGCTGCTGAGGGTTCAGCTTGTGATGATGAAGATTTTGAAGCTGGTCGCTGGGAGGGTAGAATTGAGGGGCTGCGTGAGGCTTTATTTTTGATTTTTGAGGATGGGTATCATCCCGGGTTATCGATGCGTCGGCTCTATGCGCTGGCGGCCCGTATTGCACCGGAAACCATCGCGTGCATGTCTGCGGCTGATCTTGGTTCGATGTTTGGCGAGACTCGTGCGGCTTTCGATAATCGCATGAATAAGATGTTTGAGGGCACTGGTGTGCGTGGACGTGATCAGAAGCGGATGGGTTCGGTGGAGAAAATGAGAGAGTCAGCCGGGGGGAATGATAACCGTGCTAATGGTGAAAAGAAAAAGCGAATTTTAGGAGAATAATTATGAGTAAGAAAAAAGGTTGTAAACGTGAGGTGATCCCGGTGGGTGATCTGGAGTTGGAAGGTAGCACGCAGGTTCGGGTGCATACAGATCCTCAAGTTGTTAGTGAATATTCCAGTTTAATTGAGCGTGATGGCTGGGTATTTCCTGAGGTCATTGTGTTTCGTGATAAAGCTGGCAGGAACTGGTTGGGTGATGGTTTTCACCGTATTGCCGGAGGTGTAGGAGCTGGTTTGCCTGGTATTCCTTCCGAGGTTCGGGAAGGTGGGATTAAGGATGCTTTGAGGTATGCTCTAGGAGCTAACTGTCAGCACGGATTGCGGCGTAATCCTGAAGATATTCGCAAGGCTGTGGAGATCGCGTCTTATGAATTTCCTGATCTAACAGATCGGGCTGTGGCGCACTTGGTCAAATGTTCACCTCCTACGGTAGCTAAGTACCGTCCGGCTGAAACTCAGTGCGGGGCGAAGACTTCAGTTAATGGTCGCGTGTTCGTTGAGGGGAGCCGAGCTTCGATCAATGCGAGGGAGGATGAAGATTATAAGGTCGAAAATGAGCCGGTGAGAGAGGATGTGGTGGGTGCTGAGACTGGCAGTGAAAAGGTCGGTGATCCTGATGCGGTAGCTGACTATGATCTGAATTATGTAGAGCTGGATGGTAAGCCTGGTATTGCCGAGGTGGAGGCGTGGGTGATTGATATTCCGACATGGCGAGTGCTGTCTGATGGTTCAGAAATTCCGGTGAAGCGTATGAAAAATGATTGTGGTGTGCCTTCTAACATGATTCGTCGTGAGTTGGTTATTTCGTGGTGCGCTGCGTGTCCGAAAATGGGTGACGATATTCCTCGGTGGAGTGGTTTCCGGGCACGTCCTGTCAGTTTGGAACATGCCGAAAGAGAGCGTAAAAAATGGGGTGAGCAGTCCCGGCTGAATGATGAAATTGAATGGTTAAGGAATCTGACTGATTTGGTGATAGCTCGGTGGGATGATAAGATGTCCACTCTGATTATGGGTGTGCTGGCACGGCAAGTTTTGAAACATGTCACCACTGAGTCGGTGAGTCTTGTTAGTCGAGCTGCTGGGGTGGATGTGGATGAATTCTCAGAGCGGATCAGGGAGGGAGGTGGCGAGCTTATCGATGTGATAGGCATGTTGCTCGGGACTGAGTTACATGGACGTGGACATGAGGAGCTTGAAACTGACGTACTGGAGCCAGTGCTGAGTTATTTGGAAAGCTGAACGCCCATGGTGACACACCGCGTTAGCGGTTGTGTCCACCTACTTGTTCGCATTCTTAATTTTTACGACTATGAGACAGATAAATCCAATGGCTAAGGCTTACGCCAACGCCGAAAAAACATACCAACGCCGCGAGCGTGGAAAGGTCATCTGGAAAAAACGGATGGCGAAAGGAAAAGAGTTCCTTGATGGAACCCACCGATATGAACGGACGTTATCGGATCAACCCGTTGGGGAAATGCGGGTCATGAATGGACGAGAGGCAAAGGCACTGAACGATAAGCTCTTTGAGGATTACTTGGCTGCAATGGGCGCGAACGTCGAAGGGAGATCGTTGGAACGGTGGAAGGTGGTCGAACGATTTATTGATGCGAACGAATCAGAGCACTCGACCCCGACCCCTAAAAAATCATGAAAGAATCTAACAACAATCAAAAACCAACGCCCTCCCCAATGCCCAAACCAGCGGACGGTGAGGGGTCGGGTGACTCGGCTTGTTCGGTGAATTTACTCCACATGACTTTAAAGCGTCAGTGGTTTGATATGATTCTGAGCGGAGAAAAGAAGGAGGAATACCGCGAACTGAAAGAATACTGGATAACCCGTCTGTCAGACCCATCCAAAGGCTACACCCACATCAAATTTAGAAACGGCTACTCGAAAGAGTGCCCATGGATGATCGTCGAACTGAAAGAAATAACATCTGGATATGGCAAGCCGCGATGGGGGTGTCCAGTTTCAGAATGCATCATACTAAAACTCGGTGAGGTCATATCATCGAACAGTGAACTAACCGACTCGTAGAGTTCGGTTCAGTGAGTGTTCAGCGCGAAAATGGGGAGATATGAATTACTAAAAAACTATAAAAAGCAGAGATGATAACAGTTCAGGATAGGGCTCGGCGGTATGTCGAGAAGATGGAAGCGGCGGTGTCCGGTAGTAACGGTCATGATGCTACGTTTTACGTGGCCTGCGTATTGGTGCATGGTTTCGATTTATCGGAGTCTGATGCGTATTCGATACTTGCGAATGATTATAATCCTCGGTGTTCACCTCCTTGGAATGATAAGGAGCTGAAGCATAAAATACAGTCGGCTTCTAACGCTAATCATGAAGGGGAGCGTGGTTATCTGCTGAAGGGTTCTAATAGTCCATCCGTCTCCAATCATACAAATCCTAAGGCGAGTGCAAAGCCTGCGGAGGCCGTTCCTAAAAAGCAGGCGATTGATGAGAAGTTAAGAAAGCGTTTTTTGAGTAATGATCTGTTAGCGACTCAGGTTGATATTATGGAGCGATCTCCGATACCTGTGCAAAATATCAAATCGCCTGGTGATTTTCTGAATGCGCTTTTCCCTGATGGGGAGAAGATTCTGGTGTTTACGAGTTTTTTCAGCCAGGGGGATTATGGGTATTTTTCAGGGGGGGTGTATCGGCTAGGTGCCAGGCCATCGATTAAGGCTGAGAAGGTGGATGCGCTGCCGACTACGGCGCAGGAGGGGGTGTGGTTTCTTCCTCAGCCGGTTGACGGAAAATGGAGGCCTAACGGGAATAAGGATAAGGAGGGGCAACCTGTTTTGAGTAGGAGGAGTAAAGCTAATGTTCTGGCTTGGCGATACATGCTTCTGGAGGCGGATGATGTAGATCCTGCTGAGTGGCTGAAGACGATAGCGCAGTTACCTCTTTCCGTCGCTGCTCTTTACACGTCGGCGGGTAGGTCGATACACGCTCTGGTGAGAGTGGATGCTGCGAATCATGGCCACTTCTATTCGTTGAGTCAGAAGATAGGGCCGCTCATGTCGAAACTGGGTGGTGATGCGGCGGCGATCAGTGGTGTGCGTTTGACTCGGCTGCCTAAATGCATCAGAGAGGGAACGCGAGACAAGAATGGTAAGTATCATCGATATGATGAACCGAGGATGCAGCAGCTGTTTTACCTGAATCCTGAGCCTGAGGTTAAGCCGCTTGTTTTGATGCCCCAGTTGAGAACCTACCCCGACCCTAACAAGTAATGGTTGAGATATCCGACGAAATTTTGAAAGCTCTTCGGCCTCTGATGGAGGAGGCTGGTATTGACCTGGATGTCCAGGGGGCGGAAAAGGCTGATAGGCCGGTAGGTATCACGGTAAATCTGGGGCAGCCGCTGCACATGTTGGCTCAGGAAATGGGGTCGATCCTGGCGAGTCGTGGGCTGTATCGGTTCCGGGATATTTATGTGACGGTTAATGAGTCAGATCCCAAGGACCGGATGCCGGAGATGGAGCCTGAGCGGTTTATTTCCTGGGTTCAAAGGTTTTTTGAGACTCAGAGATGGAATCAGAAATCTGAAAAGTGGATCGAAGCGGACATGACCCGGCAGCTTGCCGTGAATGTAATGAAGGCTGATAATTTCAAGGACCAGATACCTAAAATCAAGGTGGTGCTGCCGAGCTGCTTGCCGGTGTATGGCGATGATGGCAGTCCTAAATTGTTAGGTCATGGCTATAATGCGAGGGAAGAAATTTACGTGCTGAAGTCTGCGCCGAAGTTGGACGAGGAAATGAGCCTGAACCATGCGATGACGCGGTGGGGTGAAATCTATGGTCACTTCCCTTGGGGCGATGATGGTAGATCGATGGCTGTTCATGCAGCGTGCTCGGTGGGGATGTTCTGCCAGTATCTGTTTCCAGATGGGTGTGCTGTGCCGCTGTTCCAATACACTGCTAACCAGGAGGGAGCTGGTAAGTCGCTCCTGTGCAGGAGTGTGTTGATTCCAATCTATACGTTGGATGGTGTGGGCTCCACTGATTACTCAGATACTGATAAATTTAAGGATGAACTTAACTCGATTGCTCGAAGTGGTAAAGGTTACGTGTTTTTCGATGACGTGGCTGGCTCGCTGTTCTCCACCACTCTAAACAGGTGGGTGACAGACACCACATGGGAGTTTCGTAAATTCCATTCCCAGACTCAGATCCGCGTGGATAAACGGTGTATGACGCTGATATCAGATAACGGCTGTACGTTGAGTGATGACCTAATCCGCCGGGCTTTGATCGTTTCCTTGCAGATGGACGAGCGGGCCAGCGAGAGAGATGCAAAACTGAAATGGCACATGGACGAATACTGGCTTAATGATGATGCTAACCGAGCTGAGTTGATGTCGATCCTTTGGGCGTTCGTGAGGCACTGGGCAGACGAGGGCATGAAGCCTGCGCGGCGTAGTGTTCCGTCGTTCCGGAAATGGGCTCAGACCGTGGGGGGGATTGTCTCGGCGGCTGGTTTCTCAGATCCTTTTGCTCCCGCAGGTCTCCTTGAGGGTGGTGATAAGAGGCGGACAGAGATGGACAAGCTCATGCAGTTGATCGTTGAGGGTTACAGTGCTGAGTTGCCTGTGCAGTTGCCGCTGGCCGAGTTGTGCGCGATCGCCCGAGAGAATGGGCTCTTTGATTATCCCCTTGAAGATTTGGCATTAGTTAGAAACATGATGGACGCTAAACCAAGTCATTATTATGACTATCAAGAATTGGCAAGCTTGACCGAGGCCGATAGGAATCACCAGGCTGCACGTTGGATGAATCCACAAAAGCAAGCCAGTCCTTTCTCCAAACGCTTGAAAAAGCAACTGAATCGACGGTTCACGGTGAATGGTAAGCACTATCGCCTTACCAAGCGTGATGCACGTACAGCGACGTATGAGGTTGCTGTGATCGAAGGCGAGTGATCGTTGTCTGCCGGTGCGGACGTGCTGGATAAATGTCTGCGGGTGACAGACTTATTGCCATGAGACCGGCTCACATCCTCCCCACACCCCACACGATTTGAATATCACTTTGCGGAAATGTCCGCAAAGTCTGATGATATGCCAATAAGTCTGCATGTCTCAATCATTGGTAGATCAATGCTTTGCGGAGATCTTGCATACTTTTGAGACGTTATTCACTTTTTCTATATAATATATAAATAGGGGTGTGGGTGTATTAAACTAATAGGGTGATATTAGTGTGCAAAGTCTGTCACCGTTGCGACCCCCTCCCCTAGAAAGTCTTCTAAACCCGTCACCTCAGCTCGG
>JBMYYO010000026.1:0-30663 GCA_049609505.1 Akkermansiaceae bacterium
ATGGCCGGGTGACCCCACCGCCCTAGCAACCGTTGCCTGAAAGGTAACCTCATGCTCGGAAACCACCCGTAAGCCGCATGAGGTTGACCTTCAGCCAACCGCGTTCTCATCAAATCCATCACCCCGCCATGCGACGTTGTCTTTGGCGGGGCTGGTATGATTTTCACCTACGGCGAAGCAAAGGCTGATGTTTTAATACTTACGATCATGGCGGGGCTGGCATGATTTTTCACCAACCGCGAAGAGGCGGGACTGGTGCAAACACCCAAGAACGCCAACGGCGATCCCCATACCAGCCCGGTTAAAGGCAACGCCGCATGGCCGGGTGACCCCACCGCCCTAGCAACCGTTGCCTGAAAGGTAACCTCATGCCCGGAAACCACCCGCAAGCCGCATGAGGTTGACCTTCAGCCAACCGCGTTCTCACCAAACCCATCACCCCGCCATGCGACGTCGTCTTTGGCGGGGCTGGCATGATTTTCACCTACGGCGAAGCGAAGCCCACGGCCACATTTGGTGTGATTTTCGCTCTTGGCGAATGGGTAAACTTTCTCTAACTTTATCTAGCCTTCATTCCCTTCACCCATGCCTCAATCCCTATCAGAAATTATCATCCATTTGGTTTTCTCAACGAAAGATCGCGAACCTTTGATCAAGCGAGAAAACCTGCAAGGGCTCCATGGCTATTTGGCCACTCTTGTTAGGGAGCGCCAATGGGAATGCTATCGAGTTGGGGGAGTAGAGGATCATGTGCATTTAGCCATTCGCCAACCTCGGACTGAAAACATCGCCGATCTCGTAGGGCACATTAAACGCACATCCACCAAATGGATGCATAACGAAAAATCCGTATTAAATTTTGCGTGGCAATCTGGATACGGTGCTTTTTCGGTAAGTCCGCCGCATCTCCAGGATTTGCTGAACTACATTGAAAATCAAGCGGAACACCATAAGACAAAAAGCTTCAAGGATGAATATCGAGCATTCTTGAACAAATACCATATTCCATACGATGAGAAATATGTGTGGGATTAACTCGCCCTACTCGATTCTCTGATCGTCCCTAATCCCTTTTGAATACAAAAAACTTCCACCACGCCCCTTGGCCAACGGCCAAAACCATACCAGCCTAGGTAAAGGGCTCTGCCCGCATGCCTAGGTCATGGAATTGCAAAGCAATCTGTTCTCTACAGGAGAACGTCATAAGCATTGATCCGCTATAAAATTCACCTTCAGTGAACGATGTCTTGTCTGAGCATTCATGGGGATGCGTCGCTTCACTCCTTTCCCCATGCTGAGATGAATTTGGCCTTTAGCCAACGAAGCCATTGGTATTCTAGTCAGTAAGAAAAAAGGAAAAACCATTCATTATTTCCCAGTCAAAAACATCCACCAACACTTCCAAGATTTAGCTGGCAAATCACTTAATATTCATTTCATACCTCAACTAACCGTTTTCATTGAAAATTCGGATTGGTGCTCCGAGATTTCAATGATAGCTATTCTGTTATGAATCGCATGATTGATCAGAAAACGTATCTGGCTAGCCCCTGCGATTTTGATATGCTTGGAAACCTGCTGATCGTTTTGAAGAGATGATAGAGTTAGGCGTGCATTGCTAAAATTCAGTTTATATGAGCGATAAGTCGAACGAAAATACCTTCCAGAGCGAAATCATCGAGCAAATGCTCGCCAACGGTTGGCAGCTTGGGCAGCCAGCGGGATACAATCGCGAGCTAGCATTGTATGAAGAGGATGTCACTGGATTTATCCAAGACACCCAGCCGAAGCAGTGGGAGAGGTATCAGAAACTCTATCCATCCAATGCCAAGGAGAAGTTGCTGGCATTAGTCGCTAGCCAGCTCAATAAGGCGGATGTGAACGCGGCAGACGAAACACTGCGCACCTTTGGCACTCTGGGCGTGCTGCGCCATCCTCTCAAAGACCGTGGCGCACGCTTCCAGCTCTGCCAGTTTAAGCCGGAACATGATCTGAATCCAGATACCTTGGCGAACTATGGAAAAAACCGACTACGCCTCGTGCCGGAGCTGGTTTACAGCCCGTGGGCGACCCAAGAGCAGCTTGATGAATCGGGCAAAAAAGCCAAGGCATGGAGGATTGACATCGTGCTCTTTGTAAACGGCCTACCCATCGCGACCATGGAGCTCAAGTCTGAGTTCAAGCAAGCCGTGGAGCGTGCGATCAAACAATACAAGCTGACCCGGCCCCCCGTCGATCCCGTCACTAAAAAACCCGAGCCGCTTCTTACCTTCAAGCGCGGCGCGCTGGTGCACTTCGCGGTGAGTCAATACGAGGTCTATATGGCCACCAAGCTAGCAGCGATGGAAACTTACTTCCTGCCATTCAACAAAGGAACAGCAGACGGCGCAGCAGGTAATGATGTGCCGGAGGATATCGACCGCTACGCCACGGATTACCTATGGAACGAGGTGCTGCTGCCTGACAATCTACTCAAAATTCTCGCCAAGTATGTGCATTTAGAAATCAAGGAAGAGGAAGACTGGCAAGGACGTAAGAGTAAGAAGGAGACGATGATTTTTCCCCGCTATCACCAGTGGGATGTGGTTAATCAATTGGTGGCAGATGCACGCCGTGGAGGGCCGGGGCAGAAGTATCTGGTGCAGCACAGCGCAGGCTCGGGGAAATCAAACTCCATCGCCTGGACCGCGCATCAGCTATCCTCCCTCTACGATGCGCAGGGAGACAAGCAGTTTCACTCCGTCATCGTGGTCACAGACCGCACCGTGTTAGATGATCAACTACAAGATACGATCTATCAGTTTGAACACACAGATGGAATCGTAGGCCGCATCAATCGGGATGAAGGAGAAGGCAGTAAATCTGAAAAACTGGCAAAGGCTCTGGAGCAATCCACGCCCATCATCATCGTCACCATTCAGACGTTTCCCTTTGTGTTCAAAGCCATCGAGAACAGCGTCAGCTTGAAGGAGCGGAACTACGCGATCATTGCTGACGAAGCGCACTCATCACAGACTGGATCAACTGCCCGCCAGCTCAAGGAGGTGCTGATGTTAGAAGCTGCAGATGAGGGTGAGGAACTTGACTCCGAGGAGATTCTCGATGCTGTGATCTCCTCACGCCGCAAGTCAGAGAACCTAAGCTACTTCGCCTTCACGGCGACACCTAAGGCGAAGACGCTGGAGCTGTTCGGCAGGTTGCCCAATCCGGATGAAGCCCCCTCAAAAACAAACAAGCCGGCGGCGTTTCACGTCTATTCCATGCGACAGGCGATCGAGGAGGGGTTCATTCTCGATGTGTTGAAAAACTACACTAACTACAAAGTAGCCTACAACCTCGCGCTGAAAGTGCAGGCGAACGACGAGGAGGTGGACAGCCGCAAAGCACGAGTAAAAACCAATCAATGGGTGCGGCTACACGACTACAATATCGCGCAAAAGGTGCAAGTCATCGTGGAGCACTTCCGCGACAACGTCATGGGGCTGTTAGGCGGGCAGGCCAAGGCCATGGTGGTCACCAGTTCCCGTAAGGAGGCGGTGCGCTACAAGCTCGGCTTTGATCGCTACATCACCGAGCAAGGCTACCACAAGCTCTACGGCATGGTCGCTTTCTCCGGCGAGGTGGAGTTTAACGATAAAGACCCCAATGCCACCGCGCTGGTCGGGCAGAAGTTTACCGAAAAAAACATGAACCCGGACTTGAAGGGGCGCGACATGCGAAAGGCATTTGATAGCGATGACTACCAAGTGATGATCGTGGCAAATAAGTTCCAAACTGGATTCGATCAGCCCAAGCTCTGCGCCATGTATGTGGATAAAAAACTCGGCGGCGTGGAGTGTGTGCAGACCCTCTCTAGGCTCAACCGCACCTATGAGGGGAAAGCGGAGTCTGGCACCTTTGTCTTGGACTTCTTCAACGACCCCGAGGATATACTCGCAGCCTTCCAGCCCTACTATCAAACGGCTGAATTGCTCGATGTTTCAGATCCTAATCTCATCTTTGATCTCGATGAAAAACTGCGTGCCGTTGGCATCTTCACAGGGCAGGAAGTGGAGCAGTTTGCCCAGGCATTTTTTACCAAAAGCAAAAGTGCTGCCGCATTGGCGAACATCTGTAAACCAGCCGTGGAGCGCTGGAAACACCGCTCCACGGAAGCGACAAATAACTACAATGCCGCCAAGGAAGAACTAGCCGCAGCCAAGCAAAGCGGAAACGCCGTGCTGATAGGCAATAGTGAGGCGCGCTTCAAGGAGGCTAAAAAAAGCAAGGACGTGTTAGAAGTTTTTAAGAAAGATCTCGGCACGTTTGTTAGGTTCTATGAGTTCATGTCTCAGATCGTTGATTACGATGATAAAGATCTGGAAAAACTCAGCCTCTACGCCAGAAACCTTCGCCCACTTCTGCGCGATTCTATCGTGGAGGATGATGTGATCGATCTAAGCAATGTGGAGCTGACGCGCTATCGGCTCAGCATGATCCGCCAACAAGCGCTGGTGCTCAATGAAGACGAAACAGAATACGGAATCAAGGGCAGCGAGGCGTTGGGCAGTGCCAGCGCCAAGGATAAAAAAGAGGAGCGGCTCTCCGCTATCATCGAGGCGCTCAACGAGCTTTTTATCACCGATAACCTCACCGATGCGGACCTCGTCAACTACGCTTATACCGTGAGAGACAAGATAAGGGAGAATGAAACGGTCATGGATCAAATTGCCAAAAACTCTGATGAACAAGCAATGTTAGGCGACTTCCCAAAAGCCATCGACGATGCCATTCTTGATAGCTCAGAAGCACATGAGAATCAAAAACTCCAACTCCTCTCCGATCCTAAAAAGGCAAAAAGTTTCGCCAAACTCATTTTCGATCTACTGAAATTAGCGAGTTAGCGGTTGGTTAACGCGAAGCCCACCAAAAAATAAAAAGGCTCAGAGGTTAATCTGAGCCTGAGATGAAGAGGGAAAAATGGTGCAGGAAGAGGGACTTGAACCCCCGACCGCCTCGGTGTAAACGAGATGCTCTACCAACTGAGCTATTCCTGCACTGGGGTGACGACTTTGAAAAATGCCGTCGGACGCGCGTTGTTTGGACGAGATTGCGGTTTTATGCAATATCTTTTTTCGATTATCGTAGAAATTCTTCGCGAGCACGCAGGCAATTCCCCCATTGACTGATGACAATTGGCCAATGAACCACATTTCCTACCCCGCTGGGGTGTGTGGCTCGAAGGTGGTGCTGCGTTCGTGTTCTTCTGCGCGGGCGGCTTGCCTTGCTTGTTTGTGGAAGGTTTCTTGCATCCTGTGGCGTTTCTGACGTTTGCCACGCACGATGCGTTGGGATGTGCCGTCGGGCAGAATTTCGAAGGCGTTGGTGTTGTCCTTAAACGGCTGCTCTAGGATCCCGAGGAGGCGTTTTTTACAAACCTTATCCTCAATGGGAATCATCAACTCCACACGTTTATCGAGGTTTCGCGTCATCCAATCGGCTGAGGCGATATAGACCTGCGGGTTCCCTCCGTGGTGGAATGAAAAGATACGTGCGTGCTCCAGGTAGCGATCGATCACGGAAACAACGCGGATGTTTCTGGCGTCCTTGCGCCCCGTTTTTGGGTCGGCCGTTTTGAGACAGCAGATGCCCCGGATGTTTAGACGGATGGAAACTCCTGCTCGGCTGGCGGCGTAGAGTGCATCGATTATTTCGCGGTCTTGTAAGGAATTTATCTTCGCGGTGATGGACGCGGGTTCACCATTTTTTGCCCGTTTGGCTTCGGCGGCGATCAGCTCTAACAGCCGCGGCTTCATGTGGGTGGGCGCGGGCACTAGCTTGCGGAATCTAGCAAGCCGAGAGCGACCCGTGATGGCATTGAAAAACAACGATGCATCCGCGCCGTAGGATGACTTCCCGGTGAGGTAGGAGATGTCCGTGTAGAGCCTGGCGGTGGATTCATTATAGTTTCCAGTGCCGAGGTGAACGTAGCGTTTCAGCTGTCCATCTTCATTGCGGATGACGAGCGCGATTTTAGCGTGAGTTTTCAGCCCCTTCACTCCGTAAACAATCTGCACTCCGGCGCGCTGAAGTTCATCGGCACGCATCAGGTTTCTCGATTCATCAAAGCGGGCTTTGAGCTCGATCAAGACTGTGACCTGCTTGCCGTTTTGCGCGGCGCGGATCAATGCATCGACAATGCGGGACTCGCTGGCGGTGCGATACAGCACCTGTTTGATGGCGATGGTTTGCGGGTCATCCGCCGCTTCCTCGATAAAGCGGAGCACAGGCTCAAAGCTCTCGTAGGGGTGATTGAGTAGGATGTCCTGACGACCAAGTGCGGTGAAAATGGACTCGGATGGATCAAGCCCAGCAGGGGTCTGAGGCTCCCATGAGGCATCGCGAAGGTGATCGAATCCCGAGGAGAATGCCAGTGACATGAAGTCGGTTAGGGCGAGTGGGCCATCAGCCGGATAGCACTCGCTCGCTGTCACCTGCGTAATCTCGCGGATCATTTTTGTGAGAGGCTTAGGTGATTGTTGTGGGTATTCGAGCCGCACGGTGTTGCTGGTTTTCCGAGCTGCTAGGACTTCTTCCATCTCGCCTGCTAGATCAATGGCGTCTTCTTCTTGCACGGCAATGTCTCCGTTTCTGCTGATGCGGAATGGCATGGTGGAGGTGATGGTTTCCTCGGGAAACAGCTCGCCGGCAAAGAGAGTGATGACGTTTTCAATGGTGATGAATTGCTCGCTGTTAGAATCGGGCGATGGGATGTGCACGAAGCGTGGGAGGTTTTCCGGAATAGGGATGAAAACGAGTCGTTCTTGTTCTCCGTCGTCTAACAAACAGGCAAGAATGATGCTCAGTGCTGGTAAACTCGGCGCGCTATCTTCCTCATCGAAGGCGAGGGGAGTGAGCAGGGGGAAAAGCGATTCCTCGAAGCGCGCCGCCAAGCTGTCATGCTGCGCTGGGCTGAGGTTTTCACTAGTGATGAGGAGTAAGTCCTCTTCGGCTAGCTTGGGGAGCAGGGTGTCATTGAGCAGGCTGTATTGATCCGCATACATCGCCTTGGCTCGCTCGCGGATGGCGGCCAATTGCTGGATGGGCGTGAGTCCGGTGATGCCCGGCGTGCGGGTGCCAGAGGTGCGCATGAGGTGCAGGCTGCCGACGCGGACTTGGAAGAATTCGTCCAGGTTCGATGCCGTAATGGCAAGGAACTTGAGCCGCTCTAACAACGGTGAGTCGTCGCGCAAAGCTTCCTCTAACACGCGCTGGTTGAATTCCAGCCATGAGAGCTCGCGGTTGATATAAGAAGATGACATGAAGGTGAGTGGTGTGGGTGAAAATGGATAGAGCCGTGACTAAGAATGGCTTTCTTTGATGCTTACGCTGAGGCCGAATATTTCTTGAAACAAGTTAGACTTCGATCGCATCGCGCGCCGTTCGGCAGTGGCGTCTTCCATGCCGTGCAGGGTGAGAACGAGCTTGGACTTCTCAATCGCGATAGTGACCTCTCCGACGCGTGATGTGTGAGTGCGATCGAGAGCATCCGCAATGCGTAGAATGGATGCCAGCTTGGAAACTCTCATCCGGTCAGTCGTGCTGAGTTCTCGGTAGTCTGGGTGCGATGTCTTGGGCCCAGAGCGGCGATGATAGCGTGCCATGAGCGCTACTAACAGGATGTCCTTTTCGCCGAGGCCGAAAATCTCATTGTGTTTGATGATGTAGTGCGAGTGCTTGTGATGGGCGCGTGAGCTGATGAAGTTTCCACACTCGTGGAGCCTTCCTGCACAAGCGAGTAGTAGCGCATCGTGCTCGCTGAGATCGTGCAGCTCTTGGGTCGATTCAAAGATCAGCTGGCAGAGTCTGGAAACTTGAGTCGCGTGAGCAAGGTGCACGCGGTATTTTTTTGCCAAGCTATCGGCGGAGCGTAGCACCTCATTTTGAAACCCCTCGGTCATGGCGCTGCTGACGGGGAGATCCTGGAGCAAGCCCCTCTCGTAGTCGCTGTCAGGAAGCCGTAGAGTTTGCACCGAGAGTGCCTTGGCAATGGCGAGATTGATGGCAAGCGCTGGCACAATCGATTGCGCGGTCGTGTAGTCGATCTGGTATTGCTTCACCCGCTGCTCCTCATTCAGGCTGCTGATGTGATCAGAGAGCTCGGCGAGCATGGTGTAGCTGCTCTTGGTTTTCCCCGGCTTGGATAGATGGCTGGATAGCTGCTGGATTTCATAGCCGATCAATATCAGCTCGCTCACTCCGGCCTCTGCGTAGTCGTGCTGAATCTGGCTGATCTGGCTGCGAATGTGCTCGGCGATGTTGCGTGTGATGGACGTTTCTGACTCATCTTCATTATCGAGTGACTCACCCGTGCGGTACGCGCCTAGGCGGTAATTACTGTAGTCTGAGATACGGCCTTTATGAAACAAAAGCGCACGCGTGTTTCCCGGCCCCACATGCACCACGAGAGCCGTTTTGTTCTTCATCGATGGTGTGTCCTTTAGCCGGCGGCGAGTTTTCAGATAAATCAGCCTCGTCATTTCACCATCGTCGAGCATCTCGATCTCTAATCCGCAGCCGATCATGATGCGATTGATTAAAACATCATAGTTGCTGGCCTCAGAAAGAATATTGGTGGCGACGATACGGATGGGAGTTTCCTCCGTAGCACCGAGCTCGCGCAAGCTATCAAGGTAGCCGTTGAGAATCCTGACACACCGCTCGATGGTGTTGCGCTTGATTTTCCCTTGGCGAAAAAGATCCCGAGCGATTGGCACTGATTGCTCAAGAAAATCCCCTGGCTGCTCCTCATCTCCCATGTCCAAATCAGATTCAACCACCAACATCGAAATCGAGCTGGCACCAATGTGAATAGAAGCATGAAGCGATGGTGGATGAGGTGTCATAGTGATGGAATACGAACTTAGTAAGGGGTAAAACAGGCGGTGAACGGCCAAAAAGTAGATAGGATGGGCGCATAGCCATGGTGGCGGAAGATCGCAAGGATGTCTTGTCTAAAATGTGTGACAACCTTGTCAAAATCGGCGTTTCGAGATGGCTTCTAACGTATAAAAAATCGACAGGAAACGATATTATGCTTGATTATTGCGTGTGGAGATGCTTTCCACTCCGTCTCGCAACGCTTCTTACTAGGTGTGTTGCATAGCACATTGCCATCTATCCGTTCCTTTAACTAAGCCAATTTTACCCAGAAATCCGACCATGGACGCATCAAACATCGTGCCGTTTGAGCAACCTAAGCCAGGATCTGGGGTTCCCGCAAAACCTATGAAAAGCAGCCTTGTTGTCCAAGCATCCGAGATTATCGAAGACCCGCAAATCCTTGTAAACGTTGTCTCCAAGCGTGTTGCACAGCTCAATCAAGGGCGTTCGCCGCTGATTGATACTCTGCCTAGCATGGGTGCTGCCGATATTGCTCTTACCGAAATCATCGAGGGTAAGATCATCATTAAGGAAACTGCTAGCGAATAGCGCTAGTTATCCTATATCAGTGTGCTTGCGCGAGCCTCGTAGCATGGGTTTTATAAACACCATCCTATATCTATGAGTGCCGATATCGCCAGTAACCGCAAAGCGCGGCGCGACTACAATATTTCTGAAACCTTCGAGTGCGGCATTGAGCTCAAAGGCACGGAGGTGAAGTCCATCCGTGAGGGGAAGGTAAACATCGCTGATGCATACGCCCGCATTGAGAACGGGCAATGCTTCCTCTACGGCTGCCACATTCAGCCGTGGCAAACCGCCGGTGAGTGGTTCCAGCACGGTGTCACCCGCCCGCGTAGGCTGCTGCTGCACAAAAAGGAAATCATCAAGCTGAGTGAAGTGACAGATCAAAAAGGCTGCACCCTGCCATGCCTCAGAATGTATTGGAAAAGCAGTCGAGTAAAAGTAGAAATCGGCGTCGGTAAAGGCAAGACCCACTCTGATCAACGCCACGACCTGAAAAAGCGCACAGAAATGCGTGAAGCTCAGCGAGAAATGGCACGTTTCAACCGCCGCTGATCAAGATGTTTGACTGGCAAGCATTCGCAAGTTTCTCCCCCGGTTGGGCAGAAAAAACAACCTACCACCGTGAGATTGATTCCACGAACAACGAGGCACTGCGCTTAATTGGTGAAGGGCTTCATGGAACTCACGTTATCTTGGCAGATCACCAGACGGCAGGCAAAGGTAGGCGTGGTAAGTCCTGGGACTCTGAGCAAGGAGCGGGTCTTTTGTTTTCCGTTAGCATACCCTTTCAGGAAGAAACAGAAGTCGGTCAGCTTGCTCTGATCGCTGGCTTGAGCCTGCTGCGGGCATTGGCGAAACACCAAATCACCGCCCAGATCAAATGGCCAAATGATGTCATCTACCAGGGGCGAAAATGCGCTGGGATACTCATCGAGGCACAGCAAAAAATGGCAGTCATAGGCATCGGGATCAATGTGGATTCTGGCGTTCCGTTAGACCTTCCCGATACAGCGTCAGCCCTTCCTGTGAACAGAGAACAATTACTAGCGGATGTGCTGTCGTCCTTGGTAGAAACTATCGCCGAAGCGCGCCATGGATTTGCTGGTTTGTGTGATGAACTACGCGACGCTTGTTTTCTAACAGGAAAAACAATCAACTTCACGCAAGGTAACGCGTCACTCAGCGGAAAGGTGTGCGGGATATCCGATGAGGGAGCTCTAGTCGTCGATACAGGAAAGGGTCCACAGTCATTTTTCCAAGCAGCCGATATAATCTGCGAAAAGTAAAAAATCCATGTTGCAATTCCCCACGGGAACTGCTTCATTCCGCCCGTCTTCAGTGCGCGCGTGGCGGAATTGGTAGACGCGCATGATTCAGGTTCATGTGGGGGCAACCCCGTGGAGGTTCGATTCCTCTCGCGCGCACCATCTCTATTAATTGGTGATAGAGATTGAGGTGGTTTCGCTTGATTTAATTTTGTTAGATGAGAAAGAGTTGAAATGACTTTACAAGAGATCCGTTAGAGATCAGAAGCGCGCGTGAAAATTCTTAAATTACATGCCATCTTGTTAAGCGTAGCCGCAGCCGTGCTGTCAGTCAGTTGTACCTCAGCCTCACGGGGGACTACTCAGCAGCTAGTTGTCACCTCATCAGTCGCAAAAACAAAAGTGCAATTGAGCACAGGTGAAGTTAGCTATACGCCAGCTACTTTTACGGTGAAAAGAAAAGCTGAAATCACCGTGACGGCAAGTAAGCCAGGGTACAAAACTCAGGTGAAAAAATCACTTGGAGCAGTTCAAAAAGGAGCTGTCGGTGAAGCCGTTGTGGGTAGCGTGCTCCTATGGGGGCCTTTTAATGCCGCAGATTACTTTAACGGCTCACTCAAAAAACACGCGCCAATGCACTTCGAGATGGTGCGGTAGCGGAATATAGAAACTGAACGATCTTTTAATAGCTACTCCTCAATTTTGGGAGTAGCTATTTTTTTGCGATGCCTGAGGGGTTTCAATTTGAAGGCGCCAACTAATCTGATTTCATTTTTCGCGTGTGCCTCTGCCGTCGTTAGTGCATGGATAGGTCATGCAAGTTGATGATCTGTTTGCCCAGGTACCTGACCGCGTTTTTCTCGGATGGGATAGGCCTTTGATTGAGTCTGTTGCGGAGTATCTTCGTGGGCTTGGTGATGAGCTGTATCAGACGCTTGTGGTGGTTCCTACAACGAATAGTGGCAGGCGTTTGCGCATGGAGCTTTCCCGTGATGGCGGCATGATTTCACCTCGGGTGATTCCACCTCATCTGCTTTTTGAGGTCGAAAACGCAGCCTCCAGACAACAGACCCTCTGGGCTTGGGTGAAGGTGCTTCAGGGCATCGAGTTTACCGATTACCCGCACCTTTTTCCCGATCGATCTGATCGGGTGACGTTTGGGGCGGCGCTGTCTCTTGGTCGTCAGCTCATGCAGTTGCGCGATACCCTGTCCGAAGGCGATGGCGACTTCCGTGATGCCCTGAGGGTAAGTCCGGAGAAAGATCGCTGGCAGGATTTGGCGAAGCTTGAGGTGCTTTTGTTAGAAAAATTGCCACAATGGAAACTGAGCGATTCTTCAGAGGGGAAACGTCACCGCGCGAGCAATGCTGAGCCTCCCGTGGGCATTACCCGCGTGGTGGTGGCGTGTGTGCCGGACCCCAGCAGGTTGGCGAGCCGCGCACTGCAGTCGCTGATGCTGGGCGGCAGTCCTGTGACTGTCTTGGTGCATGCTCCGGAGCAAGAGGCTGCCAGTTTCGATGCGTGGGGCACTCCTCTAACAGCTGATTGGGAAGGGCGCAGAATCGATATCCCCGGAGGGCTGGATCGGCTGCACGTTTCTGCCAACTCCAGTGACCTCGCACAGCAGTGTGTGCGGTTGTTTTCTGAGGGAGAAACCCCACCAGAAAAGGCATCTCTCACGCTGTGTGATTCTGCCATGGCGCGCGAAGTAGCGCATGAGTTTGCGGAGAATGGTTGGCAGGTGTTGAACCCCGACGGAAGAAGCATCGCGGATTCAGGACTGGTGCGCATCTTTGGCTGCTTGCAGGAACTGGTGCAAACACCTCGACCCTTCTTACCGCTGGTGGAGCTTGTTAGGATTCCTGGTGCCGAGATGTTTTTGCCAGAAGGATGCGGCAGGCAATGGGCATCCAAGCTGATGGATCAGCTGCAAACAGAACACTTGCCCGAGACGATTTCCAGTGCATTGGCGCTGGCTAACGACGAGCAACAAGCGGTTGCCAAATCCGTGCTTAATCACCTTGATCGATTACAGATAGAGCCGAAATCCACCGTGCTGCTTTCTTGGCTGAGGCGGCTACTAGCAAGCACAGACAAAGATCTGGCTAAGGCAGCGGAAGCCGTGCTCACAGAATCGATCGATGCCATCCAGCACCTCGAATCTGTCAACGAGGAACTCAAGCCCGAGGAGGTGATTCAAATGGTGGGTGAAAACCTTCGTGGCGTGAGCCTATCAGAGGGTAGCTCAGAAACGGTCTTGGACATGCAGGGGTGGCTAGAGGTTTCCTACGATAATGCACCGCACCTTGTGCTGGCGGGGATGCATGAAGGATGCGTGCCTGATGGGCAGGTGGATGATGTGTTTATCCCGGACTCCTTGCGCCAGGCGTTAAACCTCCGCGACTCCGCAGGCAGAGTGGCGAGGGATGCTTTTCTGCTGACCTCTGCCATAGAGAGTAGGAGGGGGAATGGTAGAGTGGACGCTGTGTTGGCAAAGTTCACAGACTCGGGTGAAGCACGGAACCCATCGCGATTACTCATGCGGCGCGCACCCGATGTGCTACCTAAAATTGTTAGTCATTTGTTTGCAGAAAAGGGAGAAACCCAGCGCGCAGCAGGAGCTTGGACGAGGGACTGGACATTAGATTTTACCACCATTGGGAATCCATTCTCACCTGAGGAGGGAGCCAAGCCGCTCTCACCTTCTGCACTCAAAGATTACTTTGATTGCCCATTCCGCTTCTACCTCAAGAGAGTGCTGAAAATGAGAAAATTCGAGGCCGGGAAAATGGAAATGAACGCGATGGAGTTCGGAAACCTTTGCCACAAAGTCTTAGAGCTATTTGGCGAGCACCCAGACCACCGTAGCTGTGATGACGCCGCTTCACTGAGCGAGATACTTTCAGGTTTGTTAGATGATCAGGTGGAGAAAATCTACGGCAAGCAGCTGAATCTGCCGCTGATGGTGCAGGTGGAAAGTGCTCGGGAGAGGCTCCGTGCCTTTGCCTCTATTCAAGCAGAAGACTACCGAAATGGCTGGAGGATTCTTCATACTGAGCTTGAGGTCGGGCAAGGGGAGGGGCGTATTCCTTGGGCTGTGTTAGGACATGATATTACCATGACGCCGGATCGGATTGATCGCCACGAAGATGGCAAACAATGGCGTGTGTGGGACTATAAAACATTTGGCAAGAAGCATGAGCCAAATAGAAAACACCTCAGTACCATTCACCGCAACGAGGAACGTCAGCTCTGCGGCGAGCTCTTCATGGAGCGAGGAAAAGAATACCGCTGGGCAGATGTGCAGTTACCGCTTTATGCCTCCTTTGTCCAAGAGCACTTCAAGACCGGAGAGCTTCCGCAGATCGGCTACATCAATCTACCCCGCGCCCTAAGCGATGTTTCTTTCTCCCCGTGGAAAGGGTTTGGGGAAGAGGTGTTAGAATCCGCAATGGCGTGGGCGGAGTCCGCCATTACATCCATCGAGCAGGGAGTATTCACTCCAGCCACCACCTTCAGCGGTGAGCAGCGGATGTGGGATGATTTTGCTGAACTAGCTCCCGATGGGCTCACTCAAGCATTCCAAGAATTGGAAGAGAACTCATAGAAACTTGAAACCCACCGGAACCTTGGCATACTTCACCCATGCCCGATGAAAGTGCTAACACAAAGCCAGACCCCCACGAGATTGAGGGCGTGAAGAATCGTAGCCACAAGGCGGCGGGTTTTCCTTGGATTCGAGCAAGTATTTTTGTTTTTGTCTGCGGGTTAGTCATCGTTGCCTCTGGCCCTCTCCCTGAGAAAATTTGGCGTAAGATCAAAGGACGCAAAGTTGAAAAGGTAGCCGCCTCCTCTACCAAACCCAGATCTACTGAAGCACCAACAGCTCAAAATTCCGGAACTACACCGCCTGCCCCCACTCCACCTGCGCCACCAGCACCCATCGCCCCCCGAGATCACACAGCCAAGTCTGGCGGGAACGTCCGCACCATGTCCAAGGGCTTCACATTGAATACTAAAGTGACTCTGGAAAAAGGGGACTCCGCCTCCGCCGAGCGCAAGCGGAACACCAGCTACACCGCCAACTATGAGCTGAAAATTAAGCTCCCTCAAGCGGCAAAAACACTCTCAGAATTAGAGGCAAATACATCCAAGCTTGGCACGTTCCTGCCTGGACTAACAGAAATGCTGCCTACGGCTTCCGTCTCCCCGTTTTACTTCCAGCTCTACGAAAATAAAACCAAGCGCATCAAAAAGAACGCCACCCTGCTCAATGAGCTGATGACGAAGCATAATTTCTACGACTGTGAAACAATTCTCAATTTGAAACATCCCACCTCCAATCGTCGAGTTCTGTTAGTGCAAGCGGAGATGGATGTGGTTTCGGATGGCTCAGACGGTGATCGCCTACCGACGATGCCTGATAAAATAGTGAACTCCAGTTACTACCAGCCAATGACAAGCTATGGTTGGAAAAAAACAGGAACCACCCCCAATCCACTCATCGCAGGCTGGAAAAACAGGATTGCCAAAGCCAAAGCCGAAATCGCTCAGAGCGGCACCAAGCCAGACCGGAAAGCTTGGCTGCGCGCCCGGATCAAAAAAATAGAACGCGAGATCCAAGACATGGAAGCACGCAGCTACCTCATAGCGGACTATGATCCCTTCATCGTCATGCCTATCAATATGATCACCTCGCGTGGCGATAAGCACGCCGCTCGCGTGGGTGACTACTGCATCGTGGTCTATGCTGGGAAGCTCTACCCCGCCATCGTCGGAGATGCTGGCCCCAGCTTTAAAGTCGGAGAAGCCTCCCTACGCATGGCAAAACAGCTAAACCCCCGCGCAAGCTCATACTCCCGCCCGGTAAGCGATCTCACCGTAACCTACCTTGTATTCCCTGGCTCTGCAGATAAATTCCAAGCGCCAGATTACAATGAGTGGCACAAACGCTGCTCCGCATTACTCGCAGAAATCGGCGGGCTCGGTGAAAACATCACGCTTCATTCTTGGAAAAATACCCTTCCTGAGCCACAGTCAGCCAACCCATAAAATTTTCTAACCATTATAAACATGAAACCATTCCTTACACGCCTTGTCCCGCTCTCGTTGATCGCCTTGTGTGCCGTATCATGCAGCCAGCTATCCCGCCCGTCAGGTTGGCCCGTAGCAGTTTCACCCACAGCCTCAGCAGTAGCGCACATGAAGGAGCATGTGAAGTTTTCAGGAACGAGCGAGAGTCTAACACATGCTGAGAAATCCCTGCTCACCTTTCTTGACTCACCAGACAACATCGCCGCCAGCGCGGGGAAAAAGAACCGCCCAGGCTCACACCAATGGAGTGCCGCAAAAATCTATCAGGTGGACCCTGGGAAACATCTATCCGTCCTCTGCGAGAATGGCTACCAGCAGAAGGCAGTCTATTTCCATTACAATGAAGCGGAAAAAACCTGGTATCGTGTTCCTCACCTCGATCAGAAACACGGCAAAGGCGTAAGAGCCGTCAAAGTAAAATAATCAAACCATGCTCAAAATTCTAACACTCATACTGATGATGGTATCCTTCCTCGAAGCCAAGGAACTACGCATCGTTTCCTACAATATCCACCACGGCGCAGGCATGGACGGGAAGCTCGATCTCAAACGCATCGCAGAGATCATCCGTAAGGAGAAGCCAGATCTCGTAGCACTGCAGGAAGTAGATAAAAACTGCACCCGTAGCGGCAACGTGGATCAAGCCAAAGCCCTCGCTGAGCTATTAGGTATGCACCATGCCTACGGCAAAACTATCCCTCTGGGCGATGGTGAATACGGTCTGGCCGTGCTCTCAAAGCACCCGATCGCAAAGTCCATCGTGCACCCACTCCCCGGTGCTGATCGCGGAGAAGCCCGCATCGTTTTCGAGAACATCATCACCATTGGCAAAGAAAAAATTTCCTTCTCCAGTGTGCACCTCGATCACAAATCAGAGCCCATTCGCTTAGAGCAAGTCAAAGCACTGAACAAAGCATTAGCCGATGGCAAACATCCACAAATCATCGCCGGAGACTTTAATGCCAACCCTGACTCAGGCTCTATGAAGCTCTTCGCCAGCGAGTGGAGTTTGTTCCCCAAAAAAGGCCCGAATCTAACTATGCCTGCAAACAAACCAAACATGGAGATTGACTACATCGCCACGCGAGGCATGGGGGCTAAGAAGCTGGAGCTCAGCTGCAAAGTTTTAGAAGAAAAAGTAGCCTCAGACCACCGCCCTGTTTCTGGGGTTTTGCGCGCAGCAAAGTAACCCACGCAGGCTGCCTTGCTACTCGCTCAACCGCTAATGGGTCAATCAGTGAATTCTTAACCACCAATCATTCCTCGTAGGTGGTCAAGCAACCGAGCACAAGCCAGTGGCGAGGTGAGCAATGATGAATGCTAGAGGTGGACTGGTCGTGGGGAATTCCATTGCCCACGAAATGGGATCATGACAGCAATGCTTGTTAGCAACACGCCCCCCACAAGTAAAGTGAGCCATGGCCACCCATGATCATGCATACGGATTAGCCAGCCCGAAATTACCACCAAGCAGGCTGCGATGTGAGCTGTGATAACGCGTAAACCAAATCTCGCTGGCGTTTTAAAAATCAACGGGAACATGAGGACATACCAAGCTATCATTGCTGGGATGATAAGCAGCGGGTGGATGGTTAAAACCAATCGAGCAATCGGATTAGCTTCTACTAATGCAGTGCGGTCACCATCCCAATACTCCGCAGGTTGATATGATAAAGTTATCGCAAAATCAATGACGCTCAAGAAGACAGGGAGGATCATCAGGCGGATGGCCAGTGCTAATGATACACCGCCATACCATCTGTGTGCACATCCTGTCATGAAAACTTATTTCTGGTTCTTTCTAACTTACAGCGTGTGGCCCATGCGGTCTTTTTTGGTTTGCAGGTATTTTTCGTTGTGTTTGTTAGAGGGGAGCGAGAGCGGCACCTGCTCGGTGATTTCGAGGTTGTAGCCTTCGAGGCCGATGACTTTTTTGGGGTTGTTGGTAAGGAGGCGGATTTGGCGGATACCGAGATCGTAGAGGATTTGTGCTCCTACGCCGTAATCTCGCAGGTCTGAGCCGTAGCCGAGCTTTTCGTTTGCCTCGATGGTATCCAGCCCTTGCTCTTGGAGCTTGTAAGCGTGGATTTTTGCAGGGAGGCCTATGCCGCGTCCTTCTTGGCGGAGGTAGAGTAACACGCCGCCTTGCTCGGAGATTTGTTTTAATGCGGCATCGAGCTGGCCGCCACAATCGCAGCGTTGTGAGTGGAAAACATCTCCCGTTAGGCACTCTGAGTGCACCCTTACTAGCACGGGAGAGTCCTCTGTGATTTCGCCGTGTGTTAGGGCAAGGTGGTGGCCGCCGTTTCCGCCAAGGTCATCCATGGTGTTCACGTAGTAGAGGTGGCAGTCAAACTCACCGTAGTCGGTGGGCATGGCGATGGTTTCGCCCCGGCGGACGAGCTTCTCTGAGCGGCGACGGTATTCGATGAGGTCTGCGATAGTGCAGGCTTTGAGCTGGTGAGTTTCTTGATATTCGCCGAGGTCGCCTGCGCGTGCCATGGTGCCGTCCGCGTTCATGATTTCACAGATGACACCTGCCTCGGGGAGTCCGGCGAGGCGGGAGAGATCGATGGCTGCTTCTGTGTGGCCAGCACGGCGAAGGACGCCTCCTTGCACACCTTGCAGGGGGAAAATATGACCCGGCTGCACGAGCGAGGATGCCGCTTGGCTAGCGTCCGCGAGGATGTGTAGCGCTCTGGCGCGGTCGGCTGCAGAAATGCCAGTGGTGATTCCCTCAGCAGCGTCCACGGAGACGGTGAAGGCGGTTTTTTGGGACTCGGTATTGCGTGGAGTCATCGGCGGGAGATCAAGCTCCTTGGCACGCTCAGAGGTGATGGGGGCGCAGACGAGGCCGCGACCATGATTTGCCATGAAGGCAATGGTTTCTGCTGTGCAGAGTGAGGCTGCGGCGACGAGGTCCGCTTCGTTTTCCCGTGAGGGATCATCGACGACGATGACCATCTTTCCCGCAGCGATGTCGGAGATGATTTCAGAGATTGGGTGGAATGTGAGAGCTGACATGGTATCTGGGGATCAGTGATCCTAGGTTTCTGGCAAGCCGCTGGAAGCGTTGCTGCTTTTGATGTGGAGATCGCGCTGGGGGAAGGGGATTTCAATGCCGTGTTCTTTGAATGATTTCCAGACGGCAAGCATGACATCGGAGCGGACATTGCTGACGCCTTGCGGTGCATCATCGATCCAGAATCGGACCTGAAGATCAACGGATGAATCGCCGAAGCCTGTGATTAAACAGTTCGGCTCTGGGGTGTTGAGCACACGTTTCACGGTGGCGGAGGCTTCTTTGCAGAGGGCGATGGCTTTTTCTAAATCGGTATCGTAGGAAACTCCCACGTCTGCCTTCACTCGGACTACGCGATCGGTGAACGACCAGTTAATGACCTTATTGGTGACAAAGTCCTCGTTTGGAATGAGGATCTCTTTCCTGTCTCGAGTGATGACGGAGATGTAGCGTGTGCGCAGGGAATTGATCCAGCCGAAGGTTCCTTCGATCTCGATCACATCGCCGGGTTTGATCGATTTGTCTAACAGAATGATGACGCCGGAAACGAGGTTGGAGATGACCTTTTGCAGACCAAAACCAAGACCCAATCCCAAGGCACCAGAGAAAACGGCGAGTCCACCGAGTGGCACACCGCCAATCTTCAGGGCACCGACGATGGCGGCGATGTAGAGGCAGAGGCGTGATGCCTTGCCGATGAGCACCTTGATCGACGGTGGAATATCGTTACGAGGTTTTAGCGCGGTATCGATGAAGCGCGTGGTTAGGCCAACGAGCCAGAGCAGAAGAAACAGCGCGGCAATGGCTGAAATGATTCCCCAGAGGTTGATCTCAATGTTTCCGAGAGGTAGGCTGATGCCTTGCAGTGCTTCACTAACAGGATCGAGCCATTGAAAGAGATGCAGGGCAAACATAACCAAGATACCGCCTCCTAGAATACGCGGTGCTGCGTTTCCTTGGGTGATTGCATTGGCAACTTGATAAATAACGTAAGCACTGATGAGCAGTGTCACGGGGTAAACAATATTGCACGGGACCGCGTCCGGGTTCGTCATGCTGGATGCGTAAGCACTCCTTGCAGCCCAAGTGATCCAGAGGAAGAGGCCAAAGATGAAGGGCGTGACGTTGACCCGTTTTCCCGGGTTGAAAAACCGTGTGAGGAATTTCTGAATGTGTGATCCCTTGGCTAGCAGTGTGCGGTTAAGTAGCCGAGACACCATGAAGGAGATCACCAAGCAGATACCGATGGCGATCCACTGCCAGCGGTCTTCTCTGCCGTCGATGAGACCCCAGAGTGTGGTTTGTATGTTTTGCCAGTCGATCATTGCTTCTCTCGGGGAATACTTAGCACTCCACCACGTTCACGGCAAGCCCGCCTCGGGCAGTTTCTTTGTATTTCTCCTGCATGTCCTTGCCGGTTTCCCACATGGTGTTGATGACTTTATCGAGAGAAACGAAGTGGTTTCCGTCGCCTGACATGGCGATGCGGGCAGCATTGATCGCCTTGACGGATGCCATGGCATTGCGCTCGATGCAGGGAATCTGCACCAGTCCGCCAATGGGATCGCAGGTGAGGCCGAGGTTATGCTCCATGCCGATCTCTGCGGCATTTTCAACGGCATGGTGATCACCTCCGAGGAATTCAACGAGTGCGCCAGCAGCCATTGAGCAAGCGACGCCAACCTCGCCTTGGCAGCCGACATCAGCGCCGGAGATGGAGGCGTTTTTCTTGTAGAGAGTGGCGATGGCACCGGCTGTTAGGAGGAAGCGATGTACGCCGTTTCGTTGGTTTTCTTTAGTGTCATGCGGGCTGCGTTTGAAGCGTGTAGCGTAGTGGAGCACGGCGGGGATGATGCCGGCCGCGCCGTTGGTGGGGGCGGTGACGACTCTGCCGCCAGCGGCGTTCTCCTCATTCACGGCGAGGGCGTAGAGGTTTACCCAATCAATAATGGTGAGTGGATCAGCAAGTGCAGCCTCTGGGTGGTCTGCAAGTTTGCGGTGGATCTTGGAGGCGCGGCGTTGGACTTTCAGCCCGCCGGGGAGAGTTCCTTCACGGGTGCAGCCATTGCGAACGCACTCCTGCATGGTGTCCCAGATACGGTCCAGAGCGGCTAGGGTTTCCTCTTCCGGACGCACTTGGTTTTCATTGGCGATGATGACCTCGGGGATAGAGAGTCCGTGTGTATCACAAATATTTGTGAGCTCGTCTGCGGAATCGAATGGATAGACGGCTTCCACTGCTGTGCCGAACTCTGGGGAGGTCATTTCCTTTTCCGTGGCGATGAATCCACCACCTAGCGAGTAGTAGATTTCCTCAGTGAGGACGTTGCCATCGGCATCCTGGGCTAGGAAGTGCATGCCGTTCGGGTGCAGCGGGAGTGGCTCTAACCGATGGAAGCTGAGGTGCTCTTTTTCTTGAAAAGAGACGTCTCTCTGACCATTCCATGTGATGGTGCCCTCACGGCGAATTGTTTCTAAAATGGTATCAATCTGTGAGGCGTCCACCGATTCTGGATCATGGCCAGCTAGCCCGAGCATGATGGCGGTGTCCGTGCCGTGGCCTTTGCCCGTGGCCGCTAGTGAGCCGTAAAGATCACAGCTCAGAGCGTGCACGGCATCCGCTGAGGGAGATTCTGCTAGGCTGCTAACAAATTGGCAGGCAGCTCGCATCGGGCCAACGGTGTGGGAGCTGGAGGGACCAATGCCGATGGTGAATAAATCTAGGACAGAAATCATGTAGTGAGATTGTGTTAGTGGTCCATGGACTCAAGTGCCTCAAACACAGGAGCGGGCACGTAGCGGCGCACGGTTGTCTGCCAGCCTTCTGGTCCGATCAGACCCTTAACCATACTTGATGAGAGCTCGGCAATATCACGCGGTGGCATGAGAAAGGTGGTGGTGATGCCCGGTGCCATATCACTATTAATATGGCGCATCACACGCTCATATTCGTAGTCGTTAGATGAGCGAATACCACGCAAGATGTAGCCAGCCTTCACCTCGTGGGCATAATCGACGAGGAAACGATTATCGAATTTGGAAATGGTGAGTCGCTCGCACGAGGGGATGGATTCCTTCAGTAGCTCAAGCCTATCTTTGACGGAGAAGGTGTAGTTTTTTGATGGATTAGAGCCGATTGCCACGTGGAGGTGGTCAAACATCTCAAGTCCTTTCTCTATCATCCAGAGGTGGCCATTGGTGGGGGGGTCAAATGACCCGGCGTAAACTGCGGTGCGCATGGTGGAAGGGTGTTAAATGTTGAGTTGTTAGGTTTTGTTAGTCTTCCCAGATCATGTGTTTTTTTGCGAGGTTTTGGGCGCGTTGTGCGGCTTCCTCTGCGCGTGGGCCTTTGAAGGAGGCGATGCGGCGGGCGAGCTTTACCGATGCTTCCCAGCGTTGATCAGATTCTAACATGGAGAGGGCTTTGAACCCACAGCGGTAGAACCATAGCCATTCTGGTTTCCCCTTGGCTTGGCCTCGTGCAATGATGCTGAAGTAGGAACTGAAGGCTTTGAGTTTATTCCCCATTGCCTCGTAGGTTTGACCTTGCAGGAAGTGGATTTTATTGACCCATGCAGCAGGCAGATCTTTTTGCGCGAGGGTGAGCTGATAGGTGTCAATTGCCTGCTGGTATTTGTTGCTATTAGTGGCGCCCTGGCGGTGTTGGCAATCCGCAAGCAGGATGCCTGCGCCACGGCGTAGTGCGGGTGGAATCTTGGCTGGTGAGCTAGGTTTGACGAGCGGGAGTAGGGTCTTTTCTGCTTCGCTATGTTTTCCTAGATCGATCAATACGCGGCCAAGCTGGAGTCTGGCTTCGTTTGCGAGAGGGAGCTTTTTGTTTATGATTTCTTGGAATAGCTGGATGCTTTCTTCCCGTGAGCGGGCGGTGCCACCTAGCCGTGCAGACATTGCGGTGTAGAACTTGGCAAAAGGAGCCTCTGGGCTATCCGCGTGAGTGGTGGTGATCTTTTGAAAGGTGCTACGGGCGCGACCATAATCCTCATTATGAAAGAGAACCTCGCCTTGCTTTAGAAGAACGGCGGGGACTGCGGAGTGGGTGGGGAATTTGGAAAGAAAGAGGGCGGCGGCCTCTGCGGCGGTTTGCCATTTTTGGTCAAGATCTTCAGCGCGCATTCGGATCATGGTGATGGCTAACTGGCTGTCAGCATCTGGCAGGCGTGGGGAGATTTTATCTAGCTGAGCACGGGCAAGGATGATGTCGGGCGGGGAGATATCAACGGATGCCTTGGCGAGTGCCAAACGGGCTTCGTTTTCCCTCGGGTGGCCGATGTTTGCCATGATGAAGGAGTCTAGCTCCTGCCTGCCACTGGCGTCGTTGTTGCTGCACTTCCACAGTGCACGCTCTAACTGAAGTGATTTTTTGATCGGTAGCTTATCGGCAGAAATAAGAACTTTCTTAAACGCCTTGAGGTTGCTCGATAGGAGGGCGGTGATGCCAGTGTTGATCTGGGCGGCAGCTGCGATGTCCTCTGAGGAAGATTCACGGGCGTACTCGAAGGCTGAGAGTGCCTCCTCTGGGCGAGCGTCCTTGGCCAATAACTGGCCGCGAAGAAAGCTGGCTTGAGTTTTTAATTGCGGGGAGAAAGCGACCTTCTCCATGGCAGAAAGCGTGTAGGTGGCTAGCTCGGTATTCCCTGTGAGCATGTGGAGGTTCGCGGTGTCTAACAATGATGCAGATGAGAGCTTGAGAAAGAGCTCGCTTGGTGGCACTGGTTGCTGGCTGTGGAGCATTCTGAGCTGGGCGAGTAGTGCTCTGGCGAGGTCGTGCTGTTCTTTTTTCTCAGACCGGATGAGGAGCTTGGCACGATAGTAAATGGCGAGTGCTTGCAAGTCCCCAGTGAGTGCGGCACGGCTGTGGTGGATAGGCATAGCTGCTGCTGAGGTGCCTACGTTAGCGAGGTCAATGTGGCTAGCAGGAGTGGTATCGCTGGACCATTTAATGAGGTTTGCCATGGAGGGGTCATCGTTTGGTAAGTCCACGGGGAGGAGGCGTGCAATACGCATAAAGAGCGGCTGCAGCGCGGTGGACTCTGGGTGGTCTGTGATGTATTTCTCTAAGGTTGTGACGGCGGGGAGGTTTTGTTTGTTTGCGGCCTGGGCGTCAGCGAGCCCGAGAGTAGAAGCGTGTAGGATGCGCTCGGTGAGATTGGCTTGATCAGAAATGATTGACTGGAATCGATCAATTGCTTCTGCGGAGTTCCCCTCAGAGAGCACAAGGCGAGCTTGGAGGTATTCCTTGAGCTTGGCGGCGCGGAGGTTTTGCTCATCGATTTTTTCTAAGGCTTGTAATGCTTGTTGGTTGTGGCCGGTATCGATGTGGGTTTCAGCGATGAGGAGGTTGGCTTCATCGCGTAGCTTGGCGGTGGTGTCTCCCTTGGTCTTGGTGATTTGGGAAAGGATATCGATGGCGGTGTCTGTTTGGCGCAGCGCCAGATGAATCCGCGAGCGCGCCATGAGGATGGCGGTGTAGTTCGGGTGGGAGGATTTGAGATCTGCCAATGCCTTGGCGGCGTCCTGATAGCGGCCTTGGCTGGCTAGTGCTTCAGCCCGCCAGATAGGAGCGCTAGGCAGGGCGGCTACTTGTTTGTTTGATAGCAGCTCAAGTGCTTCCGCAGATAAGTTGGGGTCAGCATTTGCTGTTAGGCTGGCAGATACCAGTGCCTCGATCAGTGAGAGGGTGGCGTAAGCGCGGGCGTCATCGCTGAGTTTTTTGTTTGCGAGAACGGACCGGAAGTTTCCAACCGCCACGTCAGGTAGCTGATCTGTCATTGCCTTGGCACCCTCTACAAATGCAGGAAGCTTGCTCAGCTCACGCATTGCGCGTGATTGATTGGGCGCAGCGTGGCTTGATACCGTGAGCTGAATGAGAGCGACGGCAGCGATGGTAATGATGGTGATGGCTTTCAGCACAGGGAGAGTATGCCGCAGAATAGCGGAAAATCACAGAAAATGTTTTAGCTTTGAACGGTATTCTGGCACCAATAGATCAGCGATGGATAAACTTTCTGACATAGGCGAGGACGCCCTGATTCTAAAGCTCACAGGTGGGTTGTCTGGTAGGGCAGTTGTGGGGCCAGGCGATGACTGCGCGGTGGTAGATGTGGGGGATGCGAGCCGCTATCAGCTTTTGAAAACGGACACCATTGTGCAGGGGATTCATTTCTTGGTGGATGCCTTCGCTGAGGAGGTGGGGTGGAAGGCTGTCGCCAGAGTGATTAGTGACTTTGCTGCGATGGGTGGTGAGCCGGATCAGTTGCTTGTTAGCGTAGCTCTTCCTGCAAGCACGGAGGTAGAATATGTAGAGGGTCTGTATCGGGGAATGAAACGCTGCGCGGATGATTTTTCTGCTGAAATCTGCGGGGGGGAAACAAGTTCCGTCCCGGATGGCTCTGCCGCTGTGATAACTATCTCTGGCACAGGCTGGGTGAAGCGAAATAGTCTAACACTTCGCTCAAATGCTTCTGCTGGTGATGCCGTGCTTGTGACGGGGCGCTTGGGTGGATCAATCAGAGGAAAACATCTCACCTTCACGCCTCGGGTGGATGCTGCGCGGTGGTTGAGCACGGATGCAGCGGTGAAGCCAACGGCCATGATGGATCTTTCCGATGGTATTGGAAAAGATTTACCCCGCCTAGCTCGCGCTAGTGGATGTGGGTATTCTATCGATGAAGATAGCTTGCCCAAAACGAGTGGATGTTCTGCCCAGCAAGCACTAGGCGATGGCGAGGACTATGAGTTACTATTGACCGTGCCACAGCAGCAGGTGGAGGGCTTATTGCTTGCGTGGAAAGAAAAGTTTCCAAAATTGGAGCTCACGCAAGTGGGGATGATGATCAAGCAAGAGGGGGGTGCCGTCGCTCATGAGTCTGGCGGGTGGGAGCATTTCTCAAGCGATGCTAATTGATTTTGTTAGGAAAGATCACCTGGCTCACCCTTTGGGTGGTGGCACGCGTGGACTAGCTCGCCGATGGTGGCGGAGGCAAGGCCTATGCTGGTATCGGCGGCTCCGTAGTAGATGCGTGCTGTGGCATCATCTGGCGCTGTGCCATTGGAGGAAGTTTCGCTGACAATACATCCAGATGGGAAAACAACGTTGGGGACTTGCCCCGTGGTCTCGTAGAGTTCTCTAGGTTCAAGAATGTTTAAGCGAGAGCGGGCGATCACCTTGCTGGGATCATTGATTTCTAACAATAATACTCCAGCTTGGTAAATGTTAGATGATGCAAAGTGCGTAGCAACACCATGGTAGATGACTAACCAGCCGTGGTTGGTTTTGACCGGTGGGGGGCCAGCTCCTATGCGTTCATCCCAATAGTGAGGGCGACCTGAAATGATGTTTGCACTGTGGTGCCACGCCAGTAAGTCATCTGATGTTGAAAGGGTGATGGTTTCTCCCGATGTTGGGTTCCCTGGTTTCTGAGGGATGTTAGGTCTTTCTAGTCGGTAATATTTCCCGTTGATTTGCTCTGGAAACAGAACGCCGTTGCGGGTGTCTTGATAAGTTCCGTTCGTGTAACCGAGGAACTTAAAAGTTTCAAAATCATCAGTGACTGCAAGGCCAAGCGTGCAGTAGCCTTTCATATCTGCTGCAAACATGATGTAGCACTTCCCATCAATGACGGTAAGGCGCGGATCATAGGCGTGGTAAACTCGCGGTGAATCCGGCAAAGCCAGCGGGATGGGAGCGGCGGACACGGCAAACTTCACGCCGTCGTCGCTCGCAGCGGCTACCATGAAGGTTTCGCGTGAGCGAGATTGCATACGGATCATCATCCGGTGCTTGCCCGCGAAGTAGATGGCACCTGGATTGAAAACAGAACTAGGATCACAGAGTAACGGGTGATTGGTCGTGATGTCTGCTGGGGTGAGGATCGGGCTGTTAGGGTGACGAGTGAGCATGGTGGAGGCAGCTGAAAGTTTGTCTGTATGGCATCACGGAGTGCGCACAGGATCTACACGTTTGTTGACGAAGCGGATAGTTAAGAAGCACTTTCCCTTCTTGATGCCTGGCCCGATGAGGATGGACTGACGTGCGCCCTTGTGCCAGATGTGAGTCATCAAAATACCATCGTTTTTGAAGTCTGATTTTGATGGGTAGTTAGCATCTTGCACGGGCATCCCATAGACCTTGCTGAATAGATCAGATGCTTGTTTCCATGACTCGTTCAGTGAGGACGAAAACTCTTTGCTGCTGAGCTCACTGGAGCGCAGCGTGATCTCTTTGAGTCCGCCTGATTCAGACCAATCGAAGTAGAGTGTGTAAGTTTGCCCGGCTAGTTTATTTTTGCAGGTGAATACGCCATTGAGTCCAGTTCTTGCTATGAATGTAGAATCCAGGGTTTGTTTGACCAGCGGGCTTTTCTGAAGCTTGCGGGTAACAGTTTCTCGGCTATCGCCAAATTCTAATGAGCCATACACACCGGCGGAAATAGAATAGGGGAGGAGGAAACAAAGAAGTGTTAGGAATCGATTCATCGGCTTGGTTAGAGGAGTTTTGCCTTTAAGCTATCAGTCACCATTTTTGGGTTGGCCTTGCCCTTGGATGCCTTCATCACCTGGCCGGTAAGGAAGTTCAGAAGCTTTTCGTTTCCTCCCTGAATCTCAGCGACCTTATCGGGATTAGCAGCGATGACTTCGTCAATGATCCCATCGATAGCACCCGTGTCAGCAGGCTCGAAGCCCATTTCCTTGGCAATGGCAGCTGGCATTTCATCAGATCTTTGCCACATGGTCACAAAAACCTCACGCGCTTGGTTGTTAGAAATGGTCCCTGCTTCGATCAGCTGCACAAGCTGCATGATGCGCTCCGCAGGCAGTGGGCAATCGAGAATGTTAGTGTCTTCCTCATTCAGCTTGGCAAGCAAGCTGTTGGTGATCCAGTTGGCTACTTTTTTGCCGAGTTTTGGGTCGGTGACGGCGGATTCAAAATAGTCTGCCAAATGTCGATCGCTGGTCAAGACACCCGCGTCATAGGGGCTAATTCCGTAGCTGCTCTCAAAGCGAGCCCGTTTCTCGTGGGGGAGTTCTGGTACATGGCTACGCATTTTTTCAACCAACTCTGCTGTGCGGATAGGGAGTAAATCTGGCTCAGGGAAGTAACGATAATCGTGCGCATCTTCCTTCGTGCGCATCATCTGAGTTTCACCCATGGCATCATCCCAGCGGCGGGTTGATTGCACTTGCGCGATGTTTTGATCAAGCTCATCCGCTTGGCGTTCGATCTCGTAGTGAAGTGATTTTCTAACTGCCGAGATTGAGTTTAAGTTTTTTAGCTCCACTTTCTCACCGAGCTCTTCCTGTCCGTGAGGACGGAGTGAGACGTTGACATCGCAGCGCATTTGTCCCTTTTCCATATCGGCATCAGAAATGCCACCGTAAACGAGGATCTGCTGCAGTGATTTGAGGTAGGCGTAGGCCTCTTCCGGGGTGTCAATATCGGGATCAGACACAATTTCCATCAGTGGAGTGCCTGCGCGGTTGAAATCGATCGTAGTATTAGTTTTGTGGTGAGTGGATTTAGCCACATCTTCCTCCAAGTGAATCCGGGTGAGCTTCACCACCTTGCCAGGGTTGGGGATTTTGTTCTGCACCTCCTTCGGGTAGGCAAGGTCATACAATGGCACACCGCCACCCATGCACAGAGGCTGGTCAAACTGGGTCAATTGATAGTTTTTTGGCATGTCGGGATAGAAATAATTCTTCCGATCCCACTTGGAAACCTCAGGGGTCTCACAGTCGATCATCATACCCGCAAGGATTGTCTGCTCAATGGCGTGTTTGTTGAGCACGGGCAAAGCACCAGGGAGCCCAAGGCAGACAGGGCATGTGTTACTATTAGGCTCATCTCCGAAGCTGGTAGCGCAGGCGCAAAACATCTTGCTCTCTGACTTGATTTGACAGTGAACTTCGAGGCCAATGGTGACAATGTAATCTGAAACGGGCATGATAAATCGGGTGCGCAGGCAACTAAGCGGAATTTCCTGCCCACTTCAACGATGGAATTACCATAGATTGAGGCTAAGCTGGTAAAGATGAGCGAATTTTTAATGAGAGAGGCCGTGAAATGAATGGCTAAGAGCCACCCGCTAGTCAGCTGTTGGCTACAGTCTCAATTCTAACACAGCCACTGTGATCATGGATGAGCTACATCCTTGGAAGGTCCTTGCATTGAGCAATATATGACACAGAAATGAGTCAGAATGAAATGCGCTAGCTAATTTTTTAATCTATGACATATTCCGTCCGAAGGATTATCAGTCCAAAAACAATTATGAAAAAAACTATCATCACCACTCTTATCGCTGCTGCTAGCATGGGTGTCAGCCTTGCTGACGATGCTGACGGCAAAGCCGCTTACGCAATGTGCGCCGCTTGCCACGGAGCCGACGGCAAAGGCATGGATGTAGGGGCTAAGAAAATGGCACCAACACTCGAAAAATCAAAAATCGTTAATGGCGATGCCTCCGTGTTTGCACTCGTTGTGCTCAAAGGTATCAAAAAAGAAGGCGATGCGCACATCGGCATTATGGCTCCTCTTGAGGGCGTTTATTCGACCGATAAGAAACTCGCCGCAGTGCTCACCTACGTGCGTAAGTCATTTGGCAATACATCCAAGCCCGTCACCGAAGAGGACGCCGCTAAATTCCGCGCCAAGTGGAAGGATCACAAGGAGCCTGTCACACGCGCCAAGCTCGCCGAGCTTCAGAAAGCTGGTGCAGAGAAAAAATAACCTGATTCTATTTCTCGCAGAGAAGCAGATCACAAACCAATCTCAATGGTCGTTGCGGGGTATCCGCGGCGGCCATTTTTTCGGTGCCCTTAGATGCTGTTAGGTGATCTCAGCCGTTGAGCAGCACTCCAACAGGTAAACCAATCTCTGGCAAAGGCTCCAAACAGAACATTAAACGGCACTGCTCAAAGCCTCATCTCGGTACTGGCTCGGTGAGCCGCCATGAAATTTAGCAAAGCTCCGGTTGAATTGAGACAGGGACTGGAAACCGACGTCAAACGCCACCTCAGATATCCGTGCGCCCGGCTTGAGTAGTTTCTGCTTAGCTAGCAGCACTCGTGAGTAGTTGACGTATTCTGTTAGGGTCATCTTGGTAGCCTGCTTGAACTGACGGCAAAAATGAGATTCGCTCATGCCGGCGATGCGAGCCACCTCTGGCAGGTGAATTTGCTCGTCCAGTTTGGCGTGGATAAACTGCCTGGCCTTGGAGATGGACTCAGGCTCGCTTTCTGACGCAGCAATGGCAAGTTTCTCCGCAAGCGCAGAAAGCTCACGGCCAAAGTGCTCAAGTAAAGTGACCATACTCTGGTAGCGTTCTGGCAAGACAGAAGCTGTTTCAAAGTAAGCCTTCCGCAATCCCTCGAGCTGCTGTTTGGTAAGATTGTCTTTGCCAATTTCATCAAGCGCGGCCTCAAAGCCCTCAGCCGTAGGTGTCCGCCGAAACACCTGTCCAGTTTTCAGGTAACCCACCACCATGGTGCCGGCTTTGACCGGAATAGCGGAGGCTGATAGCCCTGCAAAACAATGGCACGATGAGGGGCCATCGACGGATGTTTGTTTCATCAAATCCTTATTCACCTTGATGCACGCATGGCAGGCATTTTCACAAAGGTTGAGAAGCTCGCAGAACGGACTCTGATTCTGGCGATGCTGTGTGAGCTGCCAGACATTAGGGTCCGCACTAACAAGGCGGATAGGAAGGCCCGTTGCCGTTCTGAATGCCTGCTGGTATTCATCAAACAGGGGACTCTCCTGGAGCCTCAGAAAAACTTTTTCTGATAGGTATTTAGCTTTGCCTTCGC
>JBMYYO010000027.1:0-29303 GCA_049609505.1 Akkermansiaceae bacterium
CGCCGATAAAAAGATCAACGATGGTGGAAAACTCATCGAGGTTTTGCCCTTGGTCCGGGGAGGTGTTAGAGGATGTGTATTTGGCGCGGATGGCGGATTGCTGTTGCTCAAGATCACGAATGACAAATGGCATCGCTCCACCTGGCACACCGGCTGCGCAGAGTTGCTCCTTGAGTGCCTGAGGTATCTCTTGGTCCTTACGCGGAGGTTGATCACCCCATAGTTGGTTAGTGCGTTTGGCGAGTGCCTTGTAAGCGGCTGGTTTATCTACCATCTGGGGGGCGACGGTGCTGAGGGCGTGGTGCGCGGAGCCCCCGGCAATGCTTCCCTCACAAGTCTCGATGGCGTGGATGCCATATTCCGTGGCCTTGGCGATGGCGGAAGTGGAGTTTTCCGTATTGGTGGAGTGGCAGTGTAGAGTGAGTGGGATGTTCTGCGGGGTGAGGATTTCTAACAGCGATGGGATAAGGGTTTCTACCCGCTCGGCAGTGAGCTGACCGGACATGTCTTTGATCGCAATGGCATTGTAACCCGCTGCTAGGAGTGCCTCGGTGTAGGAGCAGAAATACTCGTCCGTGTAGCGGTCTGGTGCATCTGGGTAGTGAGTGAAGCAGATGGCTCCTTCCAGCACCACACCACGGGTGGATTTGATGAACTCTGGAAGTTCTAGGTTCTCAATGTCATTGAGGGCGTCGAAGAATCGGATCTTGGTGATGCCGTGTTTGATAAACTCCTTCAGGGTAATCTCAATCACGTCCTTATCGTAGTGGCGGAAACCAAGTGCATTGGCTCCCCGGAAGAGCATTTGGAGTTCAAAATCCTCTATCGTGGGTGATGTATTAACCGCATGGCTCACAGCACCAAGGATGGTGAATGGGTTATACCCGCGCCCAATTGCGATCTGGAAGCTTTGCCCGCCAGCAATTTCCGCCCCTTGGAACCCTGCCTTGGCTGAGGCGGCAATCACCTTGGCAAAGTCGCGCGGCTCGAACATCCAATCCGCCGCATCAAGCGTGGACTGCTGACCATCACGCAAGGTGAGATTAATCCGTCTGATCGGCTGCTGTAAGGGAGATTTACTCATAGCCAAGAGCATTCGATAATCCCGCGATGTGGGCAAGCGCTATTTGTGGCACATCAGGTTAGGGTTTCTTCTGCCGCAGTCTTTTGAGCGGTAGCCTTGCTTGGTTACTCTGGTCACCATTATTCAGAGAGGTTTCATGGTGATGGCTTTGTTGGGAATGAGCTAATAAATTACCCAGCTAGTCCGTTTGAGAAAATGTGATGAACAATAAGTGTTTCCTGTCCCTGATTCTTTGCGTAGTTCTTGGGTTACTGGTTTCTAACACAGCGCAGGCAAAATTGGCAAACCTCAACGAGGCGGAGAAGGCGTTAAAGAAAAAGCAATGGGCCGCAGCTGAGGCGGTCTATGACAAATATTTTGACCAAATGCGATGCTCGGTAGATTGCAAGGGATACGGTGAGCTTTTCTTCAAAAAAGGGTGGTGTGAGCTAAAGCAGCAAAAGTGGAAGGAGGCAGCTAATTCATTCGAGCAGTGTTACAAAAAATTCCTTCCTTCGCTACGTAACCCAAACAAATATCACAAGATTTCCCTCAAATACTGGGCGGATGCATGTTTTCAGATGGGCGAATATGAGGATGCTGCCAGACTCTATCAAAAGTATTTGGCAGAGAAGTAATACGGCTTTCTCCAGCTCCATAATGTCTGTAATTCATTTGGAGAGAAAAACTTCTTGATGTATGTGATGTGTAATGTATGTGTATATCCATGAAAGATGGAAGGTATGACATCAATGAGCCAAGATCCTCTGAGCGAGATGCGGCACTACGTGAAGAAATAGCACCTTATGGTTTGGCTAGCCTTGGTGGTTCGGTTGGGTTGGCTGAGGTGGCCAGTGAGTGGTCAGCGGGAGACTTTGCGGGTGAAGCGGGCGCTTCCAGTGCAAGTGATCATTCAGAGATGATCCGCACGCAGGTTTATCTCACCTCAGATCAGAGGGAGTTTCTTCAGCGTGAGGGGAAGCGCACGGGTGTCTCCATGGCGGAGGCGTTACGCCGTATTATCCTTGAAAAAATGCAGCCGTCGGGGCCCGAGGTGGCTGCTTGGTTGGGGAACCCTCTGCTGGAGGAAGTGGAGAAAGACCCTAGCTTTATGGGCACTGGCTCAACGGATCTGGATGCGGGGATTTATGGTAGCTATTCCGCAGAGTAAACGTAGAGACACCGAGGCTGAAAAAGAAACGATATGATATTTGTCGATACCTCATTTTGGGTGGCTTACCGCGATGAGCGGGATCAACACCACGAGCGGGCGAAGCTGATTATGCAGGAGTTTTTCCAAGCCCGTGTACCCTTGGTGATTTCCGATCACATCTTCGCAGAAACCCACGCCTACTTTGTCCGCTCCGTGCCCAAGCGGGAGCAGGTGATGCGTGATCTGTTAGCAAACCCGGTGGTGAAAGTGCAGGAAGTCACCGCTCGGGATCGTGCTCTGGCACTTGAATGGCTGAGGGATTACCGCGATAAAGCATGGTCATACGTTGATGCCCTATCATTTGCCATGATCGATCGGCTACGCATTCAAGCCGCCGTTTCCTTCGATAAACACTTCGGCCAGCCAGGAGGGTTTAAGCACATTCAGTAGAGGCTGGTGCTAGAAAACTGTGACTCTCACAACACTCAAAAGCGGGTGCCGCCGCCTCCACGGAAAGCTCCCTACCTCCTCCGCTTCTCATCCGTTGCGTTACGTGATCTAACGGAAAAGATAATGGGGATGCCTGGTGAAGGGTGATCTTCTCTGAGGCGGTTTGTTAGGTATTGCTCGTAGTTCTCCTGCATGAGGCGTTTATCGTTTACGAACAAAATATACGTGGGTACTGGAATGGCGGTGTAGCGATCGTTGACGGCGGTGGTTGCGTAGAGGAGCTTGAGACGTTTAGTTCCCTTTTTCGCCTGCGGTGGTTTTTTCTCAAACGCAGCACCGAGGAAGCGGTTGAGCTTTCCGGTGGTGATGGGCTCTTGGGCGAGCTTGCGGATCTCGGCGAGCTTCTGGAAGATGAGGCCGATAGATTGCTTCTTCAGCGCGGAAACGCAGACATAAGGCGCGTAGGATAGGAAGAATAGCTCGGTGCGCACGTGCTCGGTGATTTCTTCTAACCGAGCGGACTTGGGTGCGGTCGGGTGGTAAAGATCGAACTTATTGAGCACGATGAGGCAGGGTTTTTTCTCCTCTTGAATGATGCGGGCGATCTTACGGTCTTGGGCGGAGACGCCCTCTGCGCAGTCGATGACTAACAGGCAAATATCCGCACGGCGGATTGAGCGCTCAGCGCGCATGGCGGAGAAAACTTCCACTGAGGTGTCCATCTTTGTTTTCCGGCGGATGCCTGCGGTATCGATCAGGGTGTGCCGCTCGCCGAGGAACTCGTAGGGCACATCCACGGCATCTCGGGTGGTGCCAGCGATGTCAGAAACGATCGTGCGGTCGTCTTTGAGAATGGCATTAATAAGGGAGGATTTACCGGCGTTGGGTTTGCCGACGATGGCGATTTTCAGGCCTTCTTTTTTGACTTCCTCTTCCGCTTCTTCGATGTCGCGGTTGAGAGGTGCTACCACCTCATCGATGGTGTCAGCGAGCTGATCGAGGTTTTTTCCAAGCTCGGCAGAAACGGGTAGCCCTGCGCCGTAGCCGAGGCCCGCGAAGTCGCCAGTGAGGTTGTCCTGCTGGGCGTTGTCCGCTTTGTTGATAATCATTTTTACCGGCGCCTTCGATTTGCGGAGCCGCTGCGCAAGGTCTTCATCAATGGCGGTGACGCCGTCCTTGGCATCGACGATGAAGAGGATGAGGTCCGCTGTTTGCATGGCGATGTCAGCCTCGGTGGTGACGGCGATGCCGAAACCATCATCAAGCGTGGCGCCGATGCCCCCGGTATCGATCAGGGTGCACGGGGAGCTGGTGATGGCACAGGGCGCTGCGATGCGATCTCGGGTGACGCCAGGTTGATCATGCACGATGGCTATGCGGCGACCTGCGAGGCGGTTAAAGAGCGCGGACTTGCCGACGTTGGGTCGGCCTACGATGGCTACGGTTGGCATTTGAATGTTGAAAGGTAAATTTTGAATGGTGAATTATACTTCGTGGTGGTCTTTGAGCATGTGGAGGCCTTGGCGGAAGTATTCGATGCCGGACCAAAGGGTGAAAATGGCAGCGGCGATGGTTGGGTAAAGGGGATCGAAGGGGATGATTTTGAGCATCACCCAGCCGAGTAGGATCATTTGGGTGACGGTGCAGACCTTGCCTGTCCAGTGAGGTTTGATCGGCACGTGGGAGTTGAAATAGTGCAAAATCCAGATTCCGCCAATGATAATGATGTCGCGCGCGATCATTAGTGCGGTGAACCAGATAGGGATGCTCCATCCATCACCCCACGGCACAAAGGTGAGAAACACAATGCCCGTGAGCAGCAGTGTCTTATCAGCAAAGGGATCCATAAAAGCGCCGAACTTGCTGCGTTGATTGTAGCGGCGGGCAATGTAGCCGTCTAGGGCATCGCTGGCTGAGGCAAAAATAAACACCCCCACCGCCCAGTAGCGGAAGGTTTCGTTCGGGCTGCCAGCCTTCACCGTTTCACCATAATAGACAGCAAGCACGGCAAAAACGGGAGCCATGAGCAGTCGCGTAAGAGTGATTTTGGAAGCCAGAGTCATTGAGCGGATGTGTTTGGCACGGAGTTTTTAATCTTAAGTGGGGGCTGGTGATATTGTGTTGCTATTTAGCCCAGTGGGGGATTGGATGCGGGTATGAAACCGTTGGTAGGAAATGATGCGCCAGATTTCTCTGTGGAGGCTGTGGGCGGCGGCTATGCGGAAGGGCAAAAAGTTTCCCTCCGTGAGCTGCGTGGGCAGAAAGTAGTGCTGGTGTTCTACCCGAAGGATAGCACGCCGGGCTGCACCATACAAGCCTGTGCGATGCGTGATGATTGGGGTTTGTTAGAGGGGAAGGCGGTGGTCTTCGGGGTAAGTGTGGACGGCGTGGCGAGTCATCAGAAGTTTATCAATAAAAAGAACCTGCCTTATGCGCTGTTGGCGGATACGGAAAAGGAAATCGTGCAGGCTTACGGAGTGTGGGTAGAGAAATCAATGCTCGGGAAAAAATACATGGGTATTGAGCGCAGTAGCTTTGTGATTGATGAAGGTGGCAAGGTGTTGGCGGTGCTTGAGAAGGTGAAACCAGGGAAGCACTTGGGTCAGTTGTTAGATGTGTTGAATAAGTAACATGAACCAGACAGAAATCAGAGAGCGGCTCGATGCCATGGGGGTGATTCCCTCGAAGAAACTAGGGCAAAACTTCCTCGTGGATGAAAATGTAGCGCGGTGGATTGTCGATCAGTTGGAAGTGCAGCCAGGCGATACCGTAGTGGAGGTGGGGCCGGGGACAGGTGCTCTTACCGAGCACGTTGTGGAGGTGGCAGAGCGGGTGATTTTGGTGGAGTTTGATGCGCGATTAGCGGCGGCACTGAAGGAGAGATTTTCTGACAACGAGCGGGTGGAGGTTTTCCATCACGACGGCGCGAGGTTTGATGTGCGGCAGTTGTTTCAGTATCAACCGGTGAAGTTGTTAGGTAATTTACCCTACTCGGCGGGCGGCGCGATTATGCGGAACTTTATGAAGAGGCCTTCGCCTGTTTCGCGTGCGGTGCTGATGCTGCAGAAGGAATTTATTGATCGCATTATTGCTAAGCCTAAGACCAAAGACTACGGCGTGCTCTCCCTGCGGATGCAGAGCGAGTGGATGAGTAAGCCCGTGAAGACAATTCCACCGCAGGCGTTTTTTCCGAGACCTCTGATTGACTCCACTGTGATGGTTTGCGAGCCACGGGCGGATGACTTGCCTGTGTATGATGCGAGGTTGTTTGATGAGATTGTTAGGCGTGGGTTTTCTCAGCGCAGGAAGCAGATCAAAAAACAAATGCCAGACACCGCGGAGTGGGCGGATGCGGCGGGCGCAATCAATGTGCCACTGACGGCGCGCGCGGAGGAAATCTCACTTGAGCAATGGATCGAGCTGACGCGCATTTACGATGACCATCCGCTCAAGGATAATCCACAGCAAGGCGATGAGTTGTTTGATGTGGTGGATGAAAACGATCAGGTGCTGCGGCAGGAAACACGCGATGTCGTGCACCAGGAAAACCTCCTGCACCGCGCCGCGCACATGCTTGTTTTTAATAAAAAAAAGGAGGTGTTCTTACAAAAAAGATCGCGCCTAAAAGACAATCACCCTGGCGTTTGGGACTCAAGTGCGGCGGGGCATCTAAATGCGGGCGAAGGTTATGAATCGACAGCTGTTAGAGAGCTTGAGGAAGAGCTGGGTATCAAAGGTGCCGAGGTGCAAGAAGTTGCCGTTATTCCGCCAAGTGCGAATACGGGCTGGGAATTCATTCGGCTTTATTTGGCTCGCCACGATGGTGCCATGCGCTTCCCGTGCAGCGAAGTCGAGAGCGGGCAGTGGTTTCCTGTGGAGATCGTCCGTGATTGGGTAGCTGCGCGGCCGCAGGACTTTGCATCAGGATTCATCGAGTGCTGGAGCGAGTTTGATCGGTTATTTGCTGAGAAGCTGGCGGAGTGATTTTTCTCTTGGCGCGGGGGCGGGGGATTATGTTAGGGTGTAGATATGAAACTCCCAATCGTGTGTGCGTGTTTCCTCCTCTCAATGGTCGCTCTGTCGGCTGCTGCTGAGAAAGTTTGGAAACTAGAAATCGTCCCAAGTAGAAACTCAAAAGGTAAAGGCGCCGTCCTGTATGCTAAAAAACCGCAGGACAACTTTTACATCATCCTTCACAATGTGTCAGGGAGGGAGCAACGTGTCTGGCGGGATTGGTGCCCGTGGGGGTATGATAACTTGAGTCTCATCGCAGAGCTCGATAATGGTAAAAAAGTCACTCTGACTAGAACGCCTAACAAATGGGATAAAACCTACCCCGATGCAGCGCTCATTCCAGCGGGGAAATCCTACGTGTTTGCCGTTAGGCTTGCGGGCAAAACATGGTCCGGCCTAGAAAAGCTCAACGCCGCGCCATTCAAGCTCACCGTAAGGTATAGAATCAAGGCCAGCCCAGAGGCAAAACAGAAGCGTGTTTGGGTGGGTGAAGCTCAGTCGGTTGCAGAAACCTTCACACTTCGAAAGTAATAGGCCGCCCTTTCTGGCTGAAAAACATAGCAGCCAAGTGGGGTGATATACGGGGTGTTTACGAGTGTGCTTATGCTTAGGTGGTAGGCTCACCAGGAGTCGAACCTGGATCTATGGCTTCGGAGGCCATCATTCTATCCATTGAACTATGAGCCCAAAACACTCGCTATGTATATAGCGCGTTGGCAGATGCCTAGTGGTTTCCCCTCCAGCCGTCAAGAGGTGAGTTGCTTCTTTCAAAGAAAAACATATTTTTGCAATTTACTCCTTTACTCTAAGAAAAGGATTCGCAGAATCGTCCCACGCGTTGTCACGCGACAGTAACGAATCGCCTTGGCAACCAACAACCTAACACAACCTACCGCTGATCGTCAGAATTGGCATCACACCTACAAATCAACCAACAAACAGAATGAAACCAACATCCAACCGTTCCCTTAAAACCGTAGCCATCTCTGCCGCCACAGTTCTATTTTCTAGTTCTTCGCTTTTTGCCGCAGATAAAAGCCTGCTCACCCAATACGTGATTGAGGGTGGCTGGCCCATGATTCTCATCGGCTTGGTCATTCTTGCTTTGATTGCGCTCTGTGTGTTCAACTTCATGAACCTCACCAAGGCGAAGTTCTGCCCAGATGATTTGAAAGCTGGCCTCATGGATCACATGATGAACTGCCGCATTCGCTCCGCCATTGAGCTTGGCGCATCACACCCTAGCTACCTCGGACGCATGATGGCGTATGCTCTGCCAAACGTAGATGCTCGCAGCCCAGAGGACCTTGGCCGTGATTACGTGGAGGACGCCATTGCTGACTTCACCATCAATGAAAACCGTAAGAGCATGACCCTCGTGAACTACATCTCACTGATCGCGCAGTCCGCTCCTATGCTTGGTCTCTTCGGAACTGTTCTTGGTATGGTTGGCGCCTTCGCCACACTTTCCAGTGGTGACGGCTCTGCTGACCCCGCCGTTCTTGCTGGTGACATCTCCGTGGCTCTTTTGACCACCCTGTGGGGACTGGTTACTGCCATCCCATCACTTGCCGCATACTTCTTCTTTAAGAACAAACTGAACAATCTTGTCGCCGAATGCCACCACACTGCTGAGGAGCTTCTCAATGCCTCCATCCAGACCGTAAACGGTGACGCACATTTGGCTAAGATTCCCGAGGGTATCGCCGTTTAACCCGATAGATACCCTAGGCTGGCTTTTTGCGCTGAACATGAAGTTCCCTCACCAAGCCAGCTAATGGGTATCTGAAGATAAAAACAGCAAACCAAACTAGGAATCATATTATGGCATCAAAAAAACTACGCAGAGCAGCAGGAGCAGGCGACGATGAATTAAAAGTCGATATGTCTCCCATGATTGACATGGTGTTCCTTCTGTTGATTTTCTTCATTGTCGCTTCAACGGTTAAGATCGTGAAAAGCGACCCAGAGGTAGATCCCTCTATTGCTAAGAACTCTCGGAAAGCCAAAGATGGAAAAGGCCGCATCGTGATCAATGTGCGCAAAGATGGCACTTACCTCGCTGAGTCCACATCCATGACTTTCCCCGATACCGAGGCAATCACCAAGTACGTGGAAGAAAAGAAAAAAGTAGAAGAAGGCAAGGGACTCAGCCCCGTTGTTCACCTCCGCGGTGACAAGGGCACTCCCTTTAAGCACATCCGCACAGTCATTCGCGCCTCAGCTAAGGCTGGCGTGAATAACGTTGTCTTCTCCGTTTACGGATTCGAGAAGAACTAAACTACCCTACTTACCCACAGCCCTACACAGCCCAATGGCCCGTAAAAAAACATCAGATACATTCGAAGAAGATGAACCAGGATTGGACATCTCGTCACTTATTGACGTGTGTTTCCTTCTCCTGATTTACTTCCTCGTCACCACCACCATTCAGCCTCGCGAGCAGGACCTCAAAATGACCCTGCCAGCGGCTGCACCATCGGATACTCCACCGCCAATTGAGCCGCTTTTTATCAAGGTGGACAAAAGCGGTCAAATCTACGTCAACACCGGAGCTGCCCAAGAGGCACTTGATGGTGATGTAGCAAACCGAGATCTCCCCCAGCTCAAAGAGCGCCTTGATCAATACGCCGCAGGTGCCAAAGCAGGCGCCAAGGAACCCGTCGTGCAAATCTGGGCAGACCCAGAAGCCATGCAGCAACGTGTGATCGATGTGATCAACTGCCTAGCGGGAGCCGAGGTGAAAAGCGTGACATTCACCGACCTCGTGGATGAATAAACCAATCAATCAGAACTCCTCTTCGCCTGTCATTTAACCAGCGAGGGGGAGTTTTTTCATCTAAGGGTTTGCCACACTTGCACGTTATGGCTTACATGGCATGGTATGAGTAGATGAGGCGATTAGAAATCACCCTCCAGTTACCCAAGTTAGGCAAACTAGGTCACACTAGGTTATCCCAACTAGGCTACATCACAGACTACCAGGCCACAGAAGACAGACCACAGAAGAATAAACAGCTGATCTCATTCAGCCACATACGCTTGATTCGCCACCACCATGACGGATTAAGCCGAAACCAAATAATCAAAAACACCACACCACTATGAATACGATGACCCGACCAGGAACCTTCATCTCACGTCTCACAGCCGTTGCGCTGTGTATTGTGGCACTAGCAGCACCGCTAAAAGCCCAAGACCTGAACACTCAGATGAACCAAGCGATGCAAGCTTGGAAGGAAATGAAATACGACAAGTGCCAAGCACTCTTTGAGCGTATCGTTACCGTTTACGGTGGTCGGGCACCGATGCTCTACGGCCCTAAGTTCGGTGTGATTCTCTACCGCAAAGGCCTCACTGAGCTCAAGCTAGCTAATGCCGCCAAGCGCGCCAACAATCTCGATGAAGCCGCCAAGTGGTATGAGAAAGCAGCCAAGTCATTCGAGCAGTGCTATAAGAAATTCCCTAACGGCGCAGCAGGTATGCCGCAGACGACCAATACCGCACACAAACCATCCATCCAACGCTGGGCGGAAGCCAGCATGGGGATGAAGGAGTATAAAGAAGCCATCAAACTCTATGAGAAATTCCTCGCTGAGCGTGATAAAAATAAAGACAAACTCCTACCCACGCCCGGAGGTTTTTACATCAACCTCGCCATCTGTAACTTCTTGATGGATAAGCCAAAGATTTCCGACGGCATCGGCCACTTTGAAACAGCTCTCAAGAATAAAGAAAAAATGAAGACCAGTGATGCCGGTATCATCGCCGGATTCCTTGCCCTCTCCCAAGCTGTGATCGAGGAGAAAAACGAGCAAGCCATGGTCGATTTCCTTGGTAAAAATCGTGCCGATATCACATTGGCTCCATACCAGATGTATGAGTTTTCCCCCGTGTTCTTGAAGCTCGCAGGAAATGCACTTGAAGCAGAAATGTACATCGCCGCCTTTAACCTCTACGCAATGATCCCCGGCACAGAAGTTGTCATTCAGGATATCAAGGTGCGTGTTGATCAGCTTGGTGATCGTAAAGGAATCAAAGACGGCCTCACCATCATTGAGCTGGAGCGATTGAAAAAAGGCATCGCAAAGCTAAAGGAGAAAGTCTCCTCCGGTGATCCCGATGACGTCAAAGTCCTCTCCGCCATGACCTACCTGCACGATCAAGCTGGAAACCAGCGCGGCGTTTACGGCGCTCTTGAGCAGCTTGAGCTCTACTATCCTAAGAGCAAGAACCGTGAGAAGAACCTCTTCAGCCTCATCCGTGTGTCCTCCCTCATCGGTGAAGTTCTCGCTACTGAACACTACGGTAGCATTTTCTTGAAAGCATTCCCTGGCAGCGAGAAGGAGGAATCCGTTCGCCGCCTGATGCTCTCTAGCCTCTTCTTCGGTGGCGAATACCGCAAGAGCCTTGAGGTTGCTGAGATTTTGATTGAGAAAGTCCCCAAGGGCACAGAGCAGCACGATATCTGCCTCTTCGTTCTTGGTGGTAGCCACTTCTACCTAGGAAACTTTGAGAAGGCTCAGCCGTTTCTCGATGAGCACGTGAAGGAATTCCCCAAGAGCAAGTTCATCATGCACTCGGAATATTTCCAGGGTTCAAACCTAACCCGTCTCCAATACTGGGATAAGGCGGCCAAGCTACTGAGCGCCTTCCTTTCCAAGTATCCATCACCAGCGAAGAATATCTACCTCCCGAACGCCCTCTATGATCGCGCGAACTGCCACTTCTCAGAGAGCGAATATGACCCAGCACTCACTCTGCTTAACCGCATCGAGAATGAGTTCCCACAGACAGTTGTCATCGATATGGCATACAACATGAAGGGAAATATCTTCGAGTCCACCGGTAAGTTTGATGAAGCTGAGAACTACTATAAACTGGCTCTAAACACCGCCGAGAAGCGGGAAAACAAAATCGTAGCCGGCGAGGCACTCTCTTACCTCGTGGGAATGCTCGGTGCTGAGAAGCGTGATAAAAAACCCAACCCACGCATCAAGGACGCCATTCCATACTACGATAAATTCTTCAAGCAATACCGCACGAACCCTTACAAACCACAAATCGTTGTGCACGGAATGCCCGCCATGCGCGCTGTGGATCGTGAGCAAGAAGGTCTTGATAACCTCCAAGCGATGATTGTTGAAATCTCTGGAAAGAAAAACCAAGCCTTCCTTGAGGAGTGTGTAAACGCCTTTTCAGATGCCTTCCTAGAAGTCAAAGGGAACACTCCAGAGAAGTTGAAGGACTTCTACTACACCTTCCCCGGTATTGATACCCGTGACAAACGCACCCGCGCCCTGCTCCGCATCGCCATCATCGGCGTCTATGAAGAGGAAATGAAAAAAGCCGTGGCTGAGAAACGCGATGGTGATCTGCAACGGTTCGAGTCCGGTATCAAGATTCTGTTCCGCGATCTCAAAAGCGAGTTCCAACCATCTGACCTCACCAACTTTGTGTTGATCCGTATTGGTGACTACTTGCGGGAGAAAACTTCCGCACCTAAGCAAGCGATCCCTTACTACGAGGAACTGCTCCAGCGGAAAAACAAAGAAGGGTATGAGTTCCGCGCCCGTCTTGGAATTGCAGACGTCATGGGGCAATCTGACTCCGCAGCAGATAACAAAAAAGCCATTGCAGAGCTCCAGCGCGTGCATGAGGCATCCAATGATGACCCCAAGACACAGGAGAAAGCACTCTTCCGCATCGTCGAGATCAATGCCAAAATTGGTGACTGGGATGGCGTGGAAAAAGCCGCTAAGCAGTATCTCAAGGACAAGCACACCAAGAAGGCAGCCGAGGTTAGTTTCCACTACGCCGTATCCTTTGATAAGCGTAAGAAGGAGAACGATGCTCTCTTCTACTACGCCATGGTTTACTCACGCTACCCCGGCTACATCACCATCTCCGCTCCATCCGTGAAGCGTGTTATGGAGATGATGTGGGCACGTGACTTGGATAAGGGAGCCACTGTGAAAAATGGCGATACCTCCATCACCCTCAAGGAAAGTGATCGCCAGAACGCCTACTCAGGAATTGGTGCGCGCTACGTCCGTATGACTTCAAAAATCCGTGAGACCAGTAACAAAATATCAGATAAAGAAAAAGCCCTCTGGGATGAAGTGAAAGCCTTGGTCGATGAATACGAGAAGTCAGGCCACGTCAAAACCCTAGAGCAACTCAAAAAAGAGGCGGAGGAGAGATAATCTATCCCACCAATTATCTAACGAACACACGCCATCTTAACCGCTACCACATAGCACTCATTTAACTAACCATTTATAACTCAATCATATCATGATTTTACGCACCTTACTTACCGCTGCTGCGGCTGTGGCATGCTTCGGCACTGCCGTGGCTGAAGAAGCATGGACACGCCTCATGTATAATGACGGCTCACATGATGATGTCATCATGCTCGATTACAAACGTGGCACCATCTGGTATAAGCTGAAGCCAAATGACCTCAACGTCACCAAAGTTGGCCCTAGCAAAATCCAAAGCTTCTACTTCTACGTGCCCAAGAGCTACAAGGAAGCATACGGCCTCTACAATGCCCGCAATTATGCTGAGGCGAAAAAGAAGTTTGCTGCCATTGAGAGACAGTGGAAGAAAATCGATACCGCGCCTAACAACTTCGCGTCACTATCTGGCTTCTATAAGCTGGAGTGCAGCCGCCGCATGATGGACTTGGATGCCCTTACAAACGAGCAAGCCGCTTTCCGCAAGGAAGGGCTTACCCGCGAGAACCAGATCCAGCAGCTTGAGGTAAATAAATTCTGGGAAGCTGTTCGTCTAAAAGACTGGAGCCGCCTCGATCGCTTGGCCAAAGATTGGACAAAGAAAAAAGTCACCGGTAGCCAGCGCGCACAGATCGCCTACTGCCACGGCCTTGCTCTTGAGAATCTTGCCAAGGAAAACCCTCGCTTACTCACTAGCGCGCTAAATGCTTATAACATGGCGATGACTGCTGATTTCTCCGCATCCACTGAGCTTGTGGTAGCCGCTGCAAGTAACTCACTACGCATCTACGCAAACGATCCTGAAATCAAGTTGGCCATGAAACTATGGGGAACTGATGACGAGGATGCCAATGGAGGTGGGCACCAGCGTCTGCTTGAGGCAAACAAACTCGTGAAGCTCTACAAGCTCGCCGGTCTAGACAAAGTCACCCCTCTCAAGGCCGAGTTCCGTGCGTTTGAAAAATACGAGGACAAGAGTGAAGATATCACTCCTCCCGCAGCACAGCCTAAGAAGGAGGAAAAAAAGGACAAATAATAATCCTTTACTCAGCCTAACTGGTCGCTTTTTGGTAAAGCACTGGTGTTAGGTTCCCATCGATGATTTCGCCATCGCGGGTGTCCCCACAGAATTTAACGCGGTCGTTCTCTTGGTTCTGACTGCGTTTTTCTTTTAACCGCATCTGCTCATCCATGTAGATGATGGTATGCACCTTGCGAGGGAGATCTGTGGTATTGCCGCCAGCGCGATGTAGCGTCCACCCGTAATGGAAGCTGACTTCACCTAGTGCAAAAGGTTCCTGGACCTCAATGATTTTCTCCTTCTGAATCGCCTCCGTAATGATGCGCTCAGACTCAGCAGAGATTTCAATATCCCGCGCGATGTGCTTGAGGTGGCTACCCTTACCAAAACAGAGCGGCCCCATATCGAGAGGTGTCTCTTGTAGCGGAATCCACGCGGTGACAGATTTTCCAGAGTCCATCGGCCAATATTGCTGATCCACATGCCATGGCGTGAAGCCGCCAGACGGCTCCTTGTAGAGTGATTGATCGTGGTAAAGCCTGATGCCATCCGTTCCCATCAGCTCCGTGGCTAGCTGTGCGAGCCTTCGGCAGAAGACCAGCTCACGCACTTGCTCGTTGTGCGTCCAGAGATTGCCCACTTGAATGAAGGCCTTTCCGTAAAGATCCTTATCATCCAATGCCACTCCAGCAGCTGGATCATGCTCGCGCGTCATAGCAGAGATGATCGGCTCATAATACTGGATCACCTCCTCGGAAAAAACATCACGCAGCTTAATGAATCCCTCCGATTGGAACTGATGAACCTGAGCATCGCCCAACGTGTAAGGTTCACCAATAGAGTCTAAAATGTGGGATGGTGTAGCCATGGGGTGAATCATAAAGAGCTCAAATCAATCGTTGAAGCAAAAACCAAATAAGGTTAGGTTCCGAAGTATGAGATGGTTTTTCGTCACCTTAGCTTTGGGCTCATCTGTTATTTCGGTATGTGCGGGTTGGAAACTTGAACAAACACGGCTAATCAAAGAAATTTTACCCACCAAAGCCGAGTCTGCATGGGCAGAGATCCCTTGGCGCACAAACCTCTGGGAGGCACGTAAGGAGTCGGCAAAAGTAGGCAAGCCGATCTACCTGTGGGAGATGGACGGGCACCCACTCGGCTGCACATGAAACAACGGCGTGACTGACAGGTTGTTGGTCTTCTCAAATCCCGAGGTGCAAAAACTGCTCAAGGAGAAGTTTATCCCCGTTGCTGCCAATGATTGGTATCAGCGGCGCCGACAAGATGCCGAAGGGGAGTTCTTCCGCTCCGTAGCAAATCAAGGGCCGCGAAAAGGCCAGGGAGGAGGCACCCGGCAAGGGCACTATGTGCTATCCGCCTCGGGCACTTTGTTAGGATATAACAATAACCGCGGTCCTGCGCGCAGATTAAAAATGATGCGCAATGCCCTCTCGCTGTGGAATGATCTTCCCGCTAAAGCAAAAAAACCGACCATTCCAGAGATAGGCAAAGCTGACCCCAAGTTCCAGCGCCTGCTTCCTTCTGGAGGGCAGGTCATTAAGGCCTACACCCGCTGCCTAGAGATGCGCGATGGTAAACTCATGGCGATGGGCGGAGAGAAAGTAGGAAAGCTCGCCGCCGTCGATCACCTATGGCTGCAAAAAGGTGAAATCAAACAGCTGCATCAGCTGCAGAAAGGAGGAGGTGGTCCACTGCCAGCGCGTATCAGAGCCAGAATCCTGCGTTTTCACCTCACCGATAGCACCCGCGGAGAGCCGCCCCATTGGGCAGTGGGAGATATGAAAATGGCCATGATCCAGATGAACTCGAAAGGAGAGCTTGCCGGAGGTTTCTCGCTAATGAGCGATGTGAAAGACGGTCAAAAACGCAGCTACAGCGGCACAATCTTTGGCCACCTACTATTCACCGCAGAGGGGAAATTGGCAAAGTTCGAGCTGCTCGCCACTGGTGAGCATGAGGGCGAGGGGCGCTTCACCAAAGGCGCAAGGCCTGACCCTTCTCCGCTAGCGGTTTACTTCACCCTCTCAGACGGGAAAAAAGCAGCGGACCAAATTCCTCCACAAGGGATGCACTGGGAACGAGGCTACTGGCAGGCTGAGAAAAAATGAAAATGTTAGACTTTATCTGTTAGGCCTTGACGGAGTGACGTGGCTTGTGAAGCTCTCCTTAGCCAACCCGTCAACAACGAGCAAATATATTGATCCCACATATTGATCCCACATATTCATCCATTAGCTAAATCGTTACCTCTTCGAATCATCTCATGCTATCTAGCCAAGAAACTGAGCAACTGCACGCCCTCTGGAGGGTAGCAGCTGATACCAAACTGACAGATACCCGCGCCAGTCTGAGGCAATTCACAGAGGCACTGGCTAAGCTGCTCAATGCAAAAAACGTGATGTGGCTGGCAGCTATCTACGGCAAGGCGCCGAGTGATGTTTTTTCCTCTCAACTTTTTAATGGCTGGTGGTGCCTCGATGTCATTGATTTTGATGAAACAGTTGATCAAGCACTGGCAATGTCCACCTACATGACGCTAGTCAAAGAATACGGCCCAGGGGAGGACACAATTTCCATGGTGAAGAAGTCTGGCAAAACACGCGTCCAGCTTCGCCAAGACATACTCACAGATGACGAGCATGATGAGTTCTGGAAGACTAATCTATTCCACATCCCCATCCGTGGGATAAAGGAGCGCATTCATACGGCTTATTCGGTTTCCCCCACAGCTGAGTCATACCTGGTGATTGATCGCGCCCCCGATCAAAAAAAATTCACCGAGCACGAGCGCACTCTGGCCTATCTAGCCATCGCAGGAGCGGCTAATTTGCACAAAAACCTTCTCTTGGAGCGCGGCTTGATCTCCCCTGCAGTTAGCCCGCTTTCTCCTAGAGAAAAAGAAACATTTCCTCTGCTTTTTACTGAGATGACCCAGAAGGAAATTGCCTCCGAGCTCAAGGTAACTCTAAGCACAGCAAGGCAATACATCAATTCCGTGTATAGAAAATTCAATGTCAACGGACGGAGTGGCCTGATCTCTTGCGCCATCTAACAAAGTTTAATTTTTTGGTGTTCAAAAGATTACGGACACATTATGCGTTGTCCGCGAAAGTTAAGAAAGGTAGAGTATATTTACCTATCGCCAAACGATCTAATGACACCACTCAAATCTCCCGGATATTTATACGTGCTTCTCTTCCTGCTTGTCGTGCTAATCCTTCCCATGCTTTCCACTTGCGCACACTCAGATGATGATAGCCAGAATAACAAAGAAACCACATCACAAGCAGTGAAATAACGCCAAGCTTAGTGATAATATGTTTGTCCACACGGCCTAACTCTTCTCAAGCCTAAGGACGCGAACGGCGGGCTTCTAAGGGATCGGCTGAAAGCGATTTCTAAGGAATCTGCCATCGGGCATGATGATGTTTGCGGTGATGACTAACAGGTAGATGCGATTTCCACTCATGTGGTGGCCGAGCGGGATGATTTTGGGTTTTCCATCATGCACGGTGATGTAGGAGGTATTCTCAACACGCAGTTGCTCGGTGCCGAGCGGACGTTTGTTCTGGATCAGGTAGTCGAGGTCTACGAAATGTTGGTTATTAGGTATTTGAGGTGTGAACTGATACTCGCTCTTCAATCTATAGCTTTTCTTGCCGTCTTTATCTGTGTTTGAATGAGCCGTGACTTTTCCCGCTTTGGCGCTCTCGCCACTTCGTGCTTGGGATGAGTGATCGAGGATGATTTTGGGGTTGCTAGCTTTGATTTTATCGATCGTCCACTGCGCGGGTGAGAGGCTGTTGATGTCCACCTCGATGATGCGGAAACTTGCACGAGCTGCGACGTCAGTTTTGAAATTACTTTCAGCCCAATAACGAGCACGCGCCTCCATGCTTGGAGAGCCAAACAGAATCAATCGTTGTGTGTTTTTGTTAAAATAAACCCACTCTTCTTTTCGGATGCTTAAACCAGTGTGTTTGGCGTGGTCTGTGATGTTGTAGATGAGGTGATCGGCGGGTGCTTTCAGGTTCTTGGGATACTTGAGCACTCGAGGTGGACCTGGAAGTGGGTCGCTGATGTCTCCTCCAAACGGATCGTCGGCGGAAAACCGAAACCCCACATTCCTGAGTTTGGGAAGAAATCCGGACAGAGTTTGAATCCGGGTGACCCGGTAAGAGTCGCGAGTTTTAACCTTGGCGGCGGGGGTGTTGCGCATCGCGTAGATACCTTCAATTTTTTGCACGGGTTCGAGAGTCTCGCTATGGTCATGAGTTTTTAACCACTTTCCGGTGGTGTGGATGGAGAGGAGAAAACGGCGTGACATCTTGCCATGCCGTCCAAGGTCGATGATGGTTGGCAGCCCGAGTTTGCCGTCAAGCTGTGTGCGCTGTCGTATCAGAGTGTTCTGACTGGGGGACTTCCACTTGAAGTTAAGATCAAGGGCATAGCTCTCGGCGTCAGCACCCATATTGGGAAGAACTTCGACTTCCATTTTGTTAGAAGGTTTTTTTGAAGAGAGACTACATCTGTGCATCATGCCACTTGAGCCAGCCATGCCAGCGCGTGCGTGTACGGTAGGCTTGCTTTTGACGAGCCGATCCATCGTCCAGGGTTCATCGGTGAGAGAGTTGTCCTCGATGGATACGAGAGTGAAGCTGTGATCGAAGACAAAAGGTTCGCGCACGCATCCGGCATGGATAATTTGTTCTAGAACATCTGCGTTGGAGCGGCTCGTGCAGAAGTAGAGGAGGATGGCATCACCTTGAAGTTGGCCAAGTGCCCATTCGTTGCCCTTGAGTGTGACTCCTAGTTTTTTGAGCAGGGGAGCCATGTTGTAGTATCGTGACTTTGGGAGGCATTGTGGATTGTTGGCAAAGGGAATCAGCGGGGGGAGTTTATGGGGGTTGATGCCTTTTGGCTGATCGTCTTCGTCATCACTAGACGGATTATTTTCATCACTGTCAGCATCATCTTTGGGGTCTGCAAAGATTGAGCCAAAAACATGTTTGTGAATGAACAAAGAGCCAAAGCAATAGGGCGCGCTACCCATGCGCTGATTGTAGGCTTCTATCTCATTGAGCCACGCTCGCTCAACGTTTTCCTCAGTGGGTTTGTTTTCGGTTGTTTGTTGCCCGTAGCATAGAACAGAGGAAACGAGACAGGCTGCGAGGATGAGCAGTTTCATAGTTTGATGAGCCTAACATGTAGGGAGTTGATGTAAATGTCACAATTCCGCACAGTTTGCGTGCTACTCGGTGGACAATGTTTAATTTTGTTACATTCTATAAATTCTGTCTAAAAAAGAAGTTGAACCTACTATGAAAAAGATTGCAAATCCCCGCCAGTAGTGGCTTTTTTGCCCCGCAATGTCAGATAGCTCCGAACGCAAAACGCTGGAACAGCGTCACCAAATGTCAGATCTCGAACGCCTGAGGCACTCGTGTGCGCACGTGCTTGCCACCGCTGTGTTGAAAATCTGGCCCGATGCCCAACTCGCTGGCGGCCCACCGGTGGAGAATGGTTTCTACTATGACATTGATCTCAAGCACTCGATTACTCCGGATGATTTCGCTCAGATCGAGGCAGAGATGAAAAAAATCGTTAAAGCGAATCAGACATTTGAAAAACAAGTCATCACTCGCGATGAGGCATTGGCGATGGCTAAGAGTGGTCGCTTAGGAGCACTCACTGAGCGCGATGCGGTGAGTGAGTTTAAGATTGATCTGTTAGAGGCGATCCCTGAGGGAGAGGAAATTTCTATTTATAAAAATGGTGATTTCTGGGACCTCTGCGCGGGGCCTCATGTGGGGCGGACAGGGAACTGCAAGGCGTTCAAAGTGATGAGCGTGGCATCGGCATTTTACAAGGGGGACAACACTCGCCCACAGCTCCAGCGTATTTACGGAACCTGTTTCAAAAATCGCACTATGTTAGACGAGCATCTGGAAAAACTCGAAGAGGCTAAAAAACGCGACCACCGCAAGCTCGGTAAGGAGCTGGGTATCTTCCACATCGATGAAGCCGTGGGGCAGGGGCTTATCCTCTGGAAACCTAAAGGTGGTTTGCTACGCCGCGCCCTGCAGGATTTCATCACCGGGGAGCTGGATAAGCAGGGATACTCACAAGTTTTCACCCCACACATCGGCAAGCTTGATCTTTACCGCACATCGGGGCACTTCCCTTATTACCAAGAAAGCCAGTTCGCTGCGATCCCTGAGCGGGATGCCTTAGAGAAGCTTTCCGATGAAGGTGCAACTTGCGCAACTCTAACAAACGGCCTGAGCACAGGCACGATTGAAGGATACATGCTGCGCCCGATGAACTGCCCGCATCACATTAAAATTTACGCCAGTGATCACCACAGCTACCGGGATCTTCCTGTTAGGCTGGCGGAGTTTGGAACTGTTTATCGCTGGGAGCAATCTGGCGAGCTTGGTGGTATGACTCGTGTGCGTGGGTTCACTCAAGATGACGCCCACTTATTCTGCACGCCGGAACAGGTGGCGGAGGAAGTGGAGAGCTGCTTGGGCTTGGTGAAAACCGTGCTGCAAACGCTTGGCATGGAGGACTACAGTGTGCGCCTCTCACTGCGCGATCCTGATAGCGATAAATACGTAGGCGATGCTGCAAACTGGGACAAAGCGGAAGCAGCACTGCGTCAGGCGGTGCAGACTCTCGGTGTGGACTACATCGAGGAAGAAGGTGAAGCTGCGTTCTACGGGCCGAAGATTGACTTCGTGGTGAAGGATGTGATCGGGCGTGAGTGGCAGCTTGGCACCGTGCAGGTGGACTACAACTTACCTGAGCGATTTGATCTAAACTACATCGGATCTGACAACAAACCACACCGTCCTGTGATGATTCACCGTGCGCCGTTTGGCTCGCTGGAGCGTTTCGCAGGGTTACTCATCGAGCACTTCGAGGGGAAATTCCCAACGTGGCTGGCTCCTGAGCAAGTGCGTGTGCTGCCGATCTCTGAGAAGTTTAACGAAGCGGCTGATGAAGCAGTGAAAGCGCTGACAGACATTGGGGTGCGTGTTTCTGCGGATCGTAATGCAGATAAGGTGGGTGCTAAAATTCGCCTTGCAAGATTAGACAGAGTGCCTTATATGTTGGTCATTGGAGCACGCGAAGCAGAAAGCGGAACCGTCTCCGTCCGGCATAGAGATCTGGATGATCTTGGTGCCATGACTATCGATGAATTTGTCTCTACCATTCAGCAAGAAATATCTGACCGCGCAATCTCTCCGAAAGCTGGGGAGTGAGGTCAGAGCAATTCGTTTGTATCGCCCATGATTTTTGTGGCATCACTGAATGATCACCCACGTTGTCACACGATTGAGAGTGACAGCGCAACAATCTGCCTACCTGATTGTTAAAACAACCACCTTCCAACCTAATAACCAAAGGAGAACACCATAGCTAGACCAAAGAAAAAACCATTCCGTAGCCGCCGCGACATGACGCGTGTCAATGATCGTATCCGTGCCCCTAAAGTGCGCGTTGTTTATGAAGACCAACAGCTGGGCGTGATGAGTTCACGTGAGGCAGTTGAGAAGGCAAAGTCCGTGGGCTTAGACCTCGTGGAGGTAGCACCCTCAGCAAACCCACCCGTGTGCAGAGTTTGTGACTATGGAAAATACAAGTATGAGCAATCCAAGCTGAAGAAAAAGAAAGCCAAGACTTACGCTCGTATCAAAGAGGTCAAACTACGCGTGGGAACGGACACTCACGATTACAATATCAAGATGGCACGCGCTGAGCAGTTCCTTGAGCAAGGCAGTAAGGTGCGTGTGCGCCTCCAGTTCAAAGGGCGTGAGAATGCACACCGTGAAATTGGTTTTGAAGTACTCAAGAAGTGCGGCGAAGATCTCAAGGAGATGGCTCATGTTGATCAACCACCGCGGCTTGCGGGGCGGGCTGTGAACATGATGCTCTCACCTCTACCTAAGGATAAACAGAAACGTCACTTCCTACTCAGCCATGGAAACTTGGTGGACCCAGATGACCAGGGTGATGAAGACGTCGATTTCGATGACGATTCCTATGACTCTGATCACGATGACGATGCTAAAAATGACGCATCCTCAGAGGAGGAGTAAGCGCTGTTTTTAGCTGCTCTAGAATCCAAGGGGAAACTGAAACACTTTCACAACCTAGAATCTGCCATTGCGGGTTCTAGGTTTTTTGTTTCTGACAAAGAACTAGCCCGCATCAATCACCAACTCTGCTGCTACTCATCTTCCTCAACGATGAGTGCCTTTGGCGGTGGGCCGTTGCGGCGTTTTGGAGGTTTGGTGGCCTCGGGAGTATCAGGAGCTTCTGGTGCGCCGGTGGTTGACGTGGTTTTTGGGGGAGCCTCTGGAGTGTTTTGTGCAACTAGTGGTGGCTTACTGGTAGTGTCTGGAGAGGTTTCTTTATCTGGCTTGGGCGTGGTATCCTTTGTGGGAGGTTCATCAGCCGAAGCGGTTTGATCTTTCTCTGGGTCTTCCTCAGTTTCCTGAATAGCACCCATTAGCATGGGCTCAAATTTATTGTAGGCATAGATGCCGCCGCCGATCAGGAGGCCAGTCATGGCAAACACACTCAAAGTTTGCAAAATGGATGAGCCATTGCCTCCGGAGGGCGAGGCTTCACTCTGTTGTTTCTTGCGTGAGCCGCTGTTTGTAGGGGTTTCACGCTGTGGTGAGTGATCGCCTACGTGCTCGTTATGTGATTGCAAGTAGCCGTGGTCGTTGACGTTGGAAAGGACGTCGCCTGTTTCAAAGGCATCCACCCAATCGTGGGCATCGACATCTAGGAATTCACTGTACTGCGCCAGAAAGCTTCTTGCGTATGCTGGGCTAGCAAAGATCGAGTAATCGCTCTCCTCAAGTGCCGTTAGGGTGGCTAAGGGGATGCGGGTGGTATGGGCGACGTCACGCAGGCTCAAGCCCTTGCTTTCGCGGGCTTTCTGTAACTGTTCGCCGATGTCGGTCCATTCACTCATCGTAGCAGGTCGGGTTGTAAGGGTGGAGGCGGAGAGTAATCGTAAATGAGTGATTGGACAAGTGGCATTTTTTGCGGGTGAGCTCAGGGCGATCAGTGGTTGAAAATTAATTCCCCTCCCTAACTTGATCGCCCTGTAGAGTTTTTAGCCCACTTGAGTGGATTTTGATTGCCGTGCGGTGTGCTGTCCGTTGATATCGCGGGCATGAGATACACACCCGCTGATAGCCAGCTTTTTGTCCAGAACCGCGCCCGTTTAGATGCCCTGTTGAAAGAGAACAGCATCGTCGTTCTCCACTCGAATGATGTGATGCCCACGAATGCGGATGGCACGATGAAGTTTGTGCAAAACACAGACCTCTATCACCTCACGGGGATTGATCAGGAGGAGAGCGTGCTGATTCTTTTCCCAGGAGCAAAGAGCGAGAAGGAACGCGAGATACTATTTGTCCGAGAGACCAACGATCACATCGCCGTCTGGGAAGGCGAGAAGCTGACAAAGGAGCGTGCAACGGCACTTTCTGGAATCTCTAACATCCAGTGGACATCGCAGCTAGATACTACCTTGCACCGTCTCATCCAGCAGGCGGAGAATATTTACCTCACTACTAACGAGCACCTGCGGGCGGAAGTTTCTGTGGAGACAAGCAATGCGCGCTTTATTAAGAAATGCCGTGAGGCCTACCCGCTGCACAAGTATGAGCGCTTGGCACCACTGATGCACCGGCTGCGCATGATCAAGGGTGAGGAGGAAGTGAAGATGATGCAAAAAGCCTGTGATATTACCGAGGGTGGGTTCCGAAGAATTCTTGAATTCGTGAAACCCGGCGTCGGTGAGTGGGAAGTGGAGGCTGAGTACGTGCATGAGTTTATTTCTAACAAATCCAAGGGCTTTGCCTACTCGCCCATCATTGGTAGCGGCAAGAACGCCTGTGTGCTGCACTACTTAGAAAACAACCAAGTCTGCCAAGATGGAGACATGCTGCTTATGGATGTGGCCGCTGAGTATGGAAACTGGAATGCGGACATGACGCGGACTATTCCCGTGAACGGTAAGTTTACCGATAGGCAGCGTGCTGTTTACAATGCTGTGCTGCGCATTCTCAGAAAGTGCAACACCATCCTGAGACCAGGAATTCTCCCCAGCGATTACCAGAAACAAGTGGTCGCAATGATGGAGGAGGAGCTCATCGGGCTTGGCTTGATTGATGCTGAGGAGGCGAAGAAACAGGACGAGAGTAAGCCGCTGGTGAAGAAATACTTCATGCACGGCACCTCGCACCACCTTGGGCTGGATGTGCATGATGTCAGTCCTCCTGAGGAGCCAGTGGCAGAGGGGATGGTATTCACCATTGAGCCTGGTATTTATATTCGCGAGGAAGACCTTGGCGTTCGGTTAGAGAATGATGTGTTGATTGGGAAAGATGAAAACATTGATCTCATGGCAAACATCCCCATTGAGGCAGATGAAATTGAATCCTTGATGAGTGGTGGTGCAGTAAGCTAAGCTACCCAATATGGAAACTGGCACTCCACCATCCCTTCCCACAGAGCCTCAGCCGCCGCAGTATCAGCAGCCAGGGGTGCCGATGTTTCCTGCTGATTACCAAGAGGTGAAGGATGCTGAGCATCTCAAGATTCTATCGATCTGCCATTACGTCAGTGCCGGGCTGACCCTGCTCTACGCGTTATTTCCACTGATCTACATCCTCATGGGTGGGCTAATGATGACTGGTGGAGCGGCTTCGTCAGGTGGGGGTGGCTCCTCCTCACCTGATGAACTCATAATGATGGGTGGGATGTTTGTAGTGCTGGGCGTGGTGGCTAGCCTTGTTCTGTTAGTCTTTGCTGTGCTGGAGTTTCTAGCAGGTCAAAAAATAGCGGAGAGGCGATGGCGGGTGTTTTGCCTGATCATCGCTGGGGTGAACTGCATGAGCGTGCCGCTGGGCACGGTGCTGGGTGTGTTCACCATTATTGTGCTCTTGCGGCCATCTGTGGCGGCGAAGTTTGAGCAGGTAGCGGGAGCTGCTCGAGTGGAGGATTAATTGGTGGCAATGAGCTCGATGCCGCCGCAGTCCTCGCAGGGGTGCTTGTTTACTGTGTAGCTCTCGTGGCAGCATGGGCAGAAATACGGATCATCGATTTCTGGTGCTTTGAGCCATGGTGTGGGATCTGTGCCTACTTGGTCTAACAAATCATCAAGCTCGGCACGTGTGTATTCTGGCTTAGGATGATAGCACGCCTTGCGGTAGAGAGTTTGGAAATGCTTTAAGTTTCCACTCTGGCCGAGGTGTGCGGCGAGGACGGCGGGTTGGCTCCATGGTGTCGTGAATTTGATGATGATTTCATCCGCACAGCGCATCGCGTGCCACGGGAGAAATGCGGTGAAGAGTATCCCTTTGAAACGATCCGCCTTTTCCTTAGGCAGCAGTCTCCGGTGGATGGAGGCATAGACACAGGCGTTGAGAAACATCATCATCAACCCGCACGCAATGGCTAACAGCACGGTCAACTCCCCGCGCTGCATGACGTAGATGACTGGGATTAAGATGAAAAAGAGGATGAAGATAAAGAGCGACGACCACCGGAGGTCAGATGTCGCGCGGATCACAAAGCGGCTCATCCGGCGGATGTTGCGCACCTTGCCAAAGCGGCCTCCTGTTTCTTTCCGGGAGGCAACAATCATCGCCTGTGGCCATGGGATGAGGGGGGCGGGGATGACGTCTTTTGCAATGCCTCCCAGAGGGATGAGGGTGTCACGCTTACGCCAGCCACGGCGTAACTTACCATATCTACCCGTCCAAGCGAGGCTCCCCGGCTCGGTGAACTTTAGGCAATCGAACAAATAAAACAGCCAAAGCAGAAGGTAGAAACTTTGGCTGTCTGACATGGTGGTGCCAAAAAGGATTAGGAAATACGCCCTTCGCTATTGCCTCCGAAGAGACCGCCAAAGAATTTTTTGATAGCAACACCTACGGCAACGATGCCGCCAAGGATGATTTTCCAGAACTTACCAAGTTTAGCAAGTAGGCCTAGCTTAGCCGCGCCATAGAGAGCACCACCTGCTACTAGAGCACTGAGGCCATACTTGGCTACTTTATCTCCATCTTCATATTCTCCGTATGATTTTCCTTCTTTGTAAGAGTATCCTTCAAGCAGCTTTTGGTAAGCAGGAAGGACGGCATCTAGTTGATCCGGATCACATACGAGCGTGACGTGCATGATGCCGTGGCGACCTAGTAGTTTGGTGTTAAAGTTTACGCTTTCGCTTCCGGTAGAATCTCGCAGGAGCAATCCCCACTCAAGGTTATTGGTGTCCTCATTGTAGCGTGGCTCGATTGTCCAGCCGACAGTGTTGAGCTCATCGAGACCCATGGACTTGCGTTGTCTGTTAGACGCTTCGTCAGCGTCTTTGAGCTGCTCGAGAAGAGCATCGGCATCGAGATCGTCCTTCTCATCATCTTTCACGTAGCCGCTAGCTTCGAATTGGAAAACGACAAACCAATCGAGGTTATCAACGGCGATCAGACCTTCGTAGCTGTCTGGCAAGTTCCCCATGGCGCGCATGAGTTTGTCCGTGTCAGCACCTTTCAAGTGGCGGAATCCCTCAGGGATATCAATGGTTGCCCATGATTCAAGCTCTCCGGTGCCTTCAGTTGTCCAGCCGAGGCTCTTATACAGCTCAGTTTCTTCAATGCTGATGTCTTCTGACTCATCCGCTTGCTCGGTGGCTGCTCCGTTACCAGATGCTGGTGGAGTGTCCTGAGCTGCTATTCCAGATGGCAGGGCTAGAGTGGCGCAAAGAAAAGCTGCGGGAAGTAAGGTGCTGAGTTTCATGATGGCGAGATTCTGCTAGATGCTGGGGAATAGGCAAGAAGAAAGGCTGAGTCCGGGAAATTGTGCGTGTGTTTTGCATCGGTATCGTTTAGCAATGCGGGACAAATGATTGGTATTATAGAGGACGGATTCCCTGGAGCAAGTCAGCCTGAGCCCACGGGTAAGCTGGTGGAGGAAATGGAGCTGATGTTCTCTGAGAAGGGCGGCTTATCGAAGTCCCCGGACTTTGAGTTTCGCGCTGAGCAGCAGCAGATGGCAGTACGCGTGGCAGCAGCGTTAGAAAATAAAAACGTCCTCTGCGCAGAGGCGGGCACAGGAGTTGGTAAGTCGCTGGCGTATTTGCTACCCGCTGCCAAATTTGCTCTCGATACAGGCCGCAAGGCAGTGATTTCTACTCATACCATCAATTTGCAGGAACAGCTTATTGGTAAAGATATTCCCTTGGCTAAAAAAATCCTCGGAGGTGATCTTAAGGCGGCACTTCTCAAGGGGCGCGGTAACTACCTTTGCCCGCTACGCTTGCGCCGAGCTATGGACCAGATGGGTGATTTGTTTAGCACCAGTGAGTCTGAGGAGCTCAAAGCGATTTGGGATTGGGCAGAGGGTACTAAGGATGGCACCAAGAGTGATCTGGATTTTCAACCGACGGGCAGCGTCTGGGCGCAGGTTTGTAGTGAGGGTAGCGTCTGCACTCAGCGCACCTGTGGAGCCCGCGGAAATTGTTTTTATCAGAAAGCACGCAAGCAGATGGAGGAGGCTGATGTGATCGTACTCAACCACACCTTGTTTTTTTCGCTGTTTGCGATCAGTGATCTCGCTACGGAAGACAACGGGTATATTTTCCCGAATGATTTTGTTATTTTTGATGAGGCACACACCATGGAGCAGGTGGCGGCTGTGCAGTTAGGCATGGGATTGAGGCACTCTGGGTTACGGTTTGAAGTGCAGCGGCTCTACAATCCTAAGAATAGAAAAGGGCTACTCAAGGCGCTGAACAAATCCCGCGCGATTGCAGCAGCGGAAGGTGTGCTGGATGCGGCGGAGGTGTTTTTTGATGACATCGGCGATAAGGTGGAGTTCGGAAAATTCAGCAAGGAGTTCCGTGTGCGACAGCCGGATTTTGTCGAGAATGTGCTGTCCGAGCCACTGCGGAAACTTTGGACCGAAATCGAAGACGCCGCCGATGAGATTGATAAAGAAAACTCCACCAAAGGAGAACTCATGGACGCCGCCCGGAGAATGCGCGAGCTGCAGGCCAGCATCCGAATGTTTCTCGATCAGAGCGATGAGGATAGCGTTTATTGGGTGCAGAAGGAATCCTACCAAGGGCGCGACTACATGAGCATCCACTCCGCGCCCGTGAACGTGGCGGATAGGCTGCGGCAGATGATGTTTGGACCGGACCGGACGTGTGTTCTAACAAGTGCCACTCTTGGCACTGGCGATGAGGAGCTGTCCTACTTCCGCAGGCGTGTTGGCTGCGAAAATGCTGAGGCGGTAAAGATCGGCAGCCCGTTTAATTACAAAGAGCAAATGGAGATCTACGTGATCAAATCCATGCCGGAGCCTGCCAGCGATAAGTATGAAGACGCGCTGGTGCACTGGATTGGCAGAGTGCTGAAATACACCGAGGGCAAGGCCTTTGTGCTCTTCACTAGCTACCGGCTCATGCGTAGCGTGGCGGATAAGATGGACGATTTCTTTTTTGATAACGATTGGCGATTGCTCGTGCAGGGTGGCGATATGCCAAGGCACAAGATGGTGGATGTTTTCCGCAAGGATGTGCACAGCGTGTTATTTGGAACTGATAGTTTCTGGGCAGGCGTGGATGTGCCTGGCGAGGCGTTATCGAACGTGATCGTTACCCGTCTGCCATTCGCCGTGCCAGATCACCCGCTGGTGGCATCGCGGCTAGAGGCGATCACCGCCGAGGGAGGGAATCCCTTCGTGGAATACTCCGTGCCCGAAGCCGTGCTCAAGCTCCGCCAAGGCGTAGGACGCCTCATCCGCACCAAAAAAGACAAAGGCATGGTTGTCCTGTTAGATAATCGCGTAGTGACCAAGCCCTACGGAAAAACCTTCCTCTCAGCCCTGCCCGATGCCCCGGTGAAGGTCGTGCGGGAGCAGATGAAATGAATTGAACGAAACACAGCGCATTGTGTCTAAAACTACCATGAAAACGCTAATTTTCTTACTGCTATGTTCGATGGTTTTGCCCGCGATGGCAGAACCCAAAGTTCCTCAGGTTATACAGGTAAAAGGTGAGGTTCAGGTGAAAAAGCCACAGCCGTGGAAAAAGGGGATGACTTTAAGGCAGGTGGTCAACCGGGCTAAGCCAACGGCATTAGCTGATCAAAGCAGGGTGTATCTTCTCCGTAATGGAAAACGATACGTCTTTGATATTCAAAATAAACGAGGTAAGCCTCTTAAAGTTTATCCAGGGGATACTATTGAACTTCCCAAGCGGTGATTGTTTAAGAAGGGATCTGCTGGTGCGATGGGTTCGCGGCA
>JBMYYO010000028.1:0-28780 GCA_049609505.1 Akkermansiaceae bacterium
CCGTGGCAACGCTGCCAGTTCCATCTCCAGCAAAACGCCCAAAGTTACATCACCAAACAACATCTCAAAAGTAAGGTAGCCGCAGACATACGGGTCATTTTTAATGCCCATGATCGGGAACATGCAGAAGAACGCCTCAAGGACTTCGTCAACACCTATCGCAAAGACCAACCAAAACTCGCTGCATGGGCTGAAGATAACATCCCCGAGGGCTTTGCCATATTCGCTCTGCCCGAAGCACATCGCAAACGGCTTCGAACCTCCAACGCTTGTGAGACACTCAATGGCCAGATCAAACGCCGCACCCGCGTCGTCGGGCTCTTCCCCAACGAGGACTCCTTGCTGCGTCTCGTCACCGCAGTGCTAATCGAAATTTCCGAGACTTGGGAAACAGGAAAATCCTATCTCAAGCTCAACTAACAAAACAACAAACAGAAACAAAAACCAAACCTTCAACCAAGCTATCAGCCACTTTTACAGAAAAAATATTGCGCGGCCATGGTAAACCAGAATGCTTGCAAAACATTATGTTTGAATCATGGCATTAAAGTATAGTGCTTTGCTGGTTTTCCATCATGCTTGAATGATGGGGATCTAACAAACAATCATGTAAGCATGGCAGTTTGCCGCTATCCTTTAATGCTGGAAAACTGCACCCCTTGCGTGCTTGTTTGAAAGCAACTAACCTTGTGGTTATGATTATTGCAACAGTGAACCAAAAGGGGGGAGTAGGGAAGTCAACCATAGCGGTTCATCTCGTAACATGGCTACGTGAGCAGGGTGTTGAAACGGCACTCGTTGATGCCGATGTGCAAGGGTCATCAAGCGAGTGGACAAAGGAAATTGATGAGGATACGCCCGTCTATCGTTTTCAGTCTGCTGATGAGATTCTGGATGAAGTCAAATTGTTGACCGAAAAAATCATCGTCATTGATGGGCCAGCAGGGCTGGGGGAGGTAACACGAGCAACGCTATTAGTCTCGGACATTGCCCTCATTCCTTGTGGCCCGTCGGTTCTGGATGTTCGTGCTGCTAGTGATGCCGTAAAGGCACTTGATCAAGTTCATGCTATCCGGGGGAATCTTCCAAGGGGCGTTTTTGTTCCTAACAAGTTACAAAAAAACTATCGCTTGTCAGATGAGCTGCTCGTTACGGCAAGGACGCTTGGATTGGAGGTGGCACCAGGTTTAGGGCTTAGGCAAGCTTTTGCCGATTCAGCTGGGCAGCAATCCGTAGTCTGGAGAATGAACCGCCAAGCACAACCTGCCGCAGATGAAGTTCTTGCGCTTTTTGAGCATCTTTTTTCAAATGTGATGGAATTATAATGGCAGCAAAAAACAAACGACATTCGATGGCTGAAGCTTTGAAAGATAGGGAGGATGTAAGGGCGTTTTTACAAGCTGGTGAGAGCAGCTCAAAGGTCAACAAGCCTTCACCGGAAGAGGTGAAACGACCAGCCAAGAAACCTCAGCGTCGAGTCGCCGTGACTCTAAGGCTTCCAGAGGAATTGGCTCATGCCCTTATCGATGTCTCGGCTGAGCGTAGAAAAAATAGGGAAAAGCAATGGAGTCAGCAGGACATTGTGGCTGAAGCCTTGGCTAAGTATCTGAAGGTAAATGAAAACGGTTAGAATGCCCGGCCATCGTGAGCCTGTGAGGTAGATGAGGAAGCTTGCGAGGCTTGTGGTTTTTGTTGCGCCAGCGTGAGGTGGTTATCTCCAAGGCTGATTTACCTGTCTTCTGATTTGAGCCAACCAGCCTCAGTAAATGAGTTGTTAAGCATCGTCTCCATTGTGGATGCATCCTGCATCCAGGTGACCAATCTTCATGTAAATCCAAATTGTGTTGCAGAACGTGCGGAAGGTTCAACATCAAGTCCATTGATACGTATGGTCGGACTTCCGATAAACCGATGAAGCTGGACGTCTTCATCCGTCTTGATAATTATTCGATCGAACGACAAAGTGATGCCACGTTTCTTTGCGTAACTCTCAATGAGAGCGACCGCTCTCGGAGTATTGGCTCATCCGTCTGACTGGAGTACTGTAACGATTCGTTTCTCTTTGGCCTGCGACGTGCCAGATACAGAAGTCGAATCGTTGCTTTTATTTTTGCAGGATGACATAAACGCCAGTGCTATTAATGGCAGTGTGATATATGGACGATATTTCATAGTTTTCATATTATTGACCAACAGATAGAACAACAACCGCTTAGTCCACGATGCGTTCCATGCTAGACCATGTTTCCTTCATAAGAAGTCCCATATTTTTTATAGCTCCCTGATTTATTGATTACGCATGATCTTATTTGTGACTTGTGATGAGAGGTTCAACGATTTGAAATCGTTGTGTCTAGATTTGAGCGTGTTTCTGTGCTGCTAGAATTGCCGAAAGTAAATGGCTTTCGAGCTTTTGTAGATCTTTCATGATGGGTACAAGCTGCTCAGGAGCGAGTTGATCGTCATCGATCAGGCTCTTGATGTCAGTTCGGAGTTTAACGAGGTCGTCGATAGCTTTGCTTGTACCCTCGTTGTCTGGAGCATCCTTCAATTTCAAGGTGAGGTGATTGACCTCATCAACGATCTCTCCGATTTCATGGATATCGGAGTCTATCTCCAGAGGCGCGAAACGGCCATTCCCGATATGTGTAAGGTGGACGAGAATTTCTCTGACAGGATTTATGACTTTAGACCGGAGCAGGAAGCTAAGAGCGATCCAGATGATGATTCCCGTAAATAATGTCGGAAGGAGATGATGAATGAAAAGTTCGTTTAGATCTAGCTTGCCTGATGTGGTTCTCTCAAAGGCGGTATAGGTAACCATCCCCATGATGACAGCGATGAGAGATGACTTAGTTAGCGTCCAGCTCATAGATTTCATTGGTTGATTTTTGGATGTTAGGTCTATTGCGGTTTGCATTACTGTTGTTTTTTAGGTGAAGCGAGCAGGCGAAGGGCGTTGGCGATGACCAGTAGTGTGGCTCCCGTGTCGGCGAGAATGGCGAGCCAGAGGCTGGTGTGTCCGGTGAAGGCGAGAACGAGGAAGATTGCTTTGATGCCGAGGGCGAAGGCGATGTTGAACTTGATGATGCCGAGCGCACGGCGACCGAGGTGGATGGCCTCGCTAATGCGGGAGAGATTGTCTGTCATGAGAGCCATGTCTGCGGTCTCGATGGCGGTGTCGGTGCCTGCTGCTCCCATGGCAATGCCAAGACTAGCAGCAGCCATAGCAGGAGCGTCATTAACCCCATCTCCAACCATGCCAACATGTTTGTATTTTTTTAGGAGTTCACGAATGTTTTCAATTTTCTGCTTCGGGAGGAGATCGCCTTTTGCTCGGTCGATTCCGGCTTCCTTAGCGATGGCATTGACGGTGGTTTGATTGTCACCACTCAGCATGACGATATGTTCGATGCCGACATCATGGAGCGATTGGATGGCGCTCTTGGCATCGGCGCGGATAGTGTCGCCGACGGCAATGATGCCGAGGACTTCGCCGGGACACTCACCATGTGGCTTGTGACCGAGGATGACAACGGAGAGGCCTTGGGATTCGATTTCATGAAGAGCGCTTTCGATTTCGTCTCCGCAAACGCCAAGTTCGTGGGTGTAGCGATGATTTCCGACGAAGTAGTGATGCCCCTCAAGGATGCCATCCGCGCCTCGACCAGTCTGTGATCGGAAATGTGTAGCTGCGGGGAAATTGATATTTTGTGCCATGGCGTAATCAGTAATAGCGACGGCGATGGGGTGATCCGAGTGGGTATCGATTGCGGATGCGATTCTGACGATTTCCTTTTCATCAGTGTCTCCGAGAGAAATAACTTGAGTGACTTCGGGAGTGCCTCGGGTGATCGTGCCCGTTTTATCGACGGCGAGGGCACGGAGTTTACCGATTGTTTCGAGATAAGCTCCGCCCTTGATTAGGACACCCCGTCTGGCCATGGAGGTGAGACCTGAGACGACAGAAACAGGGGTGGAAATGACGAGAGCGCAGGGGCAAGCAATGACAAGTAGAACAAGTGCACGATAAAACCATGTGCCCCAGTCACTAGTTACGGCTCCTGGAATGAGACAGAGGAGAACAGCCATCACCATAACTATGGGAGTATAGTATTTGGCAAAAGTATCGACAAACTGCTCAGAGGGCGCTTTCTGTGATTGGGCTTCTTCAATGAGGCGGATCATGCTGGCGAGGGTGGTTTCCCCAGCTTTTCCGGTAACGGTGACTTCGAGGGAGCCTTCCCCGTTGATGGTGCCAGCAAAGACTTGGTCACCTTCTTTTTTTTCGACGGGGAGGGATTCGCCAGTAATCGGTGCTTGATTAATGGAAGATTTCCCTTTGATCACGTTGCCATCTAGCGGTATCTTCGCTCCAGATTTGATGATGATCGTTTCATCAGATGCGATTTCGGCTAGGTCGACCTCAATCACTTCTTCATTTCGGCGAACGAGGGCGGTGGGGGGCGTGAGTTCCATCAGAGACTCAATGGCACGGCGGGCACGAGAGACACTGAAACTCTCCAGTAATTCTGAGAGAGCGAAAAGAAAAGTGACGGCAGCAGCTTCCTCCCATTCACCAATAATAATGGCTCCAATGACAGCGACGGTCATAAGCACATTCATGTCAAAGCGCTTCTGCCTGAGAGTTCGGAGAGCCTTTGGGGCGATGAACCAGGCACCGCTGACGATGGCGATGAAAAAGACAGCTTCAAGCAGGAAGGGTGGAGGATTGGAAATGACCCAGCCAATGAGAAGGCCGATGCCAGTGAGTGAACCAGAAAGGATGACGCTGGTGAGTTTGTATCTCCGAGGGGTGTCAGCTACTTTGGAGCTTGCACCTTCAGGGCGGGCAGAGAGCCCAGAGGCTTTTAATTTTGCGATGAGATCAGCATCGGTCAATTCACCATCGTGGAGAATCGTGGCTTTGCCACTGAGTATGCTGGTGGTAACTTCGCGAACATGTTGGGTGTTTTTTAAAACAGATTCGATGGCAATGACTTCTTCAGAGCAATCAACGCCAGAGACGAGCAGGATAGTTTTTGAGGTGACCTTAATGTTAGGGTTAAGGACTTTCCCGTGGGATGCTTTAACAGATTTGTGATGGTCGTGTGAGTGCTCTGGATTCATGATTTTTTATGCGGATTAAGAAATAGGGGGCAACAGGCTGTTGCCCCCTATTGAGATTAGCCCATATTATTTTTTGTGCTTGGAGTGATTGTGCCCCTTGTGGTCGTCACCTTCCTCAGCTCCGTGGTCACAGGTGCAGTTGTATTCTTTGAAGTCACAGGTCGGACAGTTACTCATGTTGAGGTTGAACTTCTCACGCACGGTTTTGGCGTCTGGGGTTATTTTGATGCTAACAACTGTGGGGTAGTCATTTCCTGCGGGTAAAGTATTGGTAGAAATGAGAACTCCGTTCTTCTTCTCCATCTTTAGTTTGGTTGGGTTGGAGCGGTCTCCGCATATGATGGTTACCTTTTGCTTGCCCACTGGAACCTTCTTTCCATCATCATTAACAAAAGTAATTTGAACTTTGCGATCCTTTGTGACGAAAAATTCGGCATGGGGTTCGACCTTCATTATCATACGACCCTTATTGGGACCCTTTACCGCGTGCTCTTTGTGGTCATGCCCAGCATGTTCTTTGTGGTCATGTTTGTGCTTCTTTTCCTCCGCTAACAGTCCAGCGGGGGTGAGAGTACAAAGGGCGACGGCGATTAGTATTTTGGTGTTTAGTTTCATTGTCTTTTTTGGTTTTGGTTTCTTTGTCTTTGGTTACACAGCAATTTAAGCTGTAGATTTTTTAGTTAGTCAGCGGCAGATGCACCTCTTTCGAGAGATCGGGCGGCAGAGTTACGGCAGAATTGGTAGAAGATGGCGGGGGTCACAACGAGGCCAAGTAGAGTTGCACTAATCAGACCACCTACGATGACGATAGCCACGGGGTTGAGGATTTCCTTACCGGGTTCATCGGCTGCGAGCACCAGAGGAATCAATGCGACACCGGCAGATATTGCTGTCATGAGTACAGGTACGAGACGTTCCTCCGTGCCTCGGATGACCATTTTCAGTGTGAAACCTTCCCCCTCATGAGCCATGAGATGGAGGTAGTGAGAGATCATCATAATCGAGTTTCGCGCCGCTATTCCAGAGATAGCGATGAATCCAACAAGAGTCGCGATGCTCACGTTATCTAATGTGAACCGAGTTAATAGAATACCTCCTACCAGAGAGATAGGGATGTTCGTAAGCACCAGCATTACAAAACTGAAGCTCTTGAAAAAACTGTAGAGCAAAAAGGCGATCACGAGAAGAATCACGGCGGACATGATAATAATTGTCCGGCGGGCTTCTTGTTGAGCCTGATATTCTCCTTCGAAGGAAATGGTGTATCCCTCAGGGAGATTGATTTGCTCTGAAACCTTGCTCTGAAGTTCTTCGACAACAGCGTTTAAGTCTGAAGTTGTCGGGTTAATTGAAACGACAAAACGTCGCTGCGTGTTTTCCCGAAGGATGGTGTTAGGGCCATTTGCTTGGCGAATTTCAGCAACGTAATTCAAGGGGATTCGGTCACCATTGTGGGTATCAATATAGAGATTACGTAGTTTCTCAGGATTTTCACGCCACTCAGAAGGTAGGCGTACTACCAGATCGTAAACCCGTTGATTTTCGTAGATTTCGGAGACATAGCCGCCTCCGATGAGATCGGCGAGTTCTTCATTGAGCTCTCCCGGCGTGACACCGTATGCGGCGGCTCTGTCGCGATCTATTTCGATACGGAGCTGAGGGACAGATCCCTGCTGCTCAGTACGCGCTTCCTCCAGCCCAGGAATATCTCTAGCAATAGCTACGACTTTATTACCTAGGTTTCTCAATTCATCAAGGTCGGGACCATAAATTTTAACCGCCACTTTGGCAGAAACCCCACTAAGCATATGACCGATACGGTCGGCAAGTGGAGTGCTCATGGCGCTGAATGTGCCGGGTATTGAGCGCATAGTTTCACGAACTTCGTTCATCACTTCGTCACGGTTTTCTTGACCATATTCATCAAAATCGAGTTCAAACTCGACGGTGGAGACTGGGACGACATGATCCCCGCGCTCAGCACGCCCGAGACGGTAGCCGACGGTTTTAACTCCTTTGATTTTGAGAAGCAAATCCTGCGCTGTTAGTGATACATCCCTCGTTGTTTTGAGAGATGTTCCGGGAGCCATTGTGGTTGCAATGACGGCAGTCGGTTCACGAAAGGCAGGTAAGAAATTTCCGCCCATTTTGGTAAACTCAAAACCAGAAAACACGATGATTCCAATTGTAACGGCTAGCAGAAGCAAGGGCTGAGATAGTGAGAAGCGGAGGAGTGTTGAGCTGAAGACCTTCTTCAATATTTTTACAAGAAATCCATCACCGTGACTTTTTCCTGGCTTTGGATTTAGGAGATAGGAGCTAAGTACCGGGATCACAGTGAGAGACACCACGAAAGAGGCGGCCATGCTGATCATGGTAGCGACGGCTATCGGAGTAAAAAGGCGTCCCTCCACACCGCTTAGGGCGATGAGTGGCAGAAACACGAGGATGATAAGAATTGTCGCGTAGAGGATAGAGGATCGAACCTCGGCTGAGGCTTGGGCAATCACTTCTAGCTTTGGCTTTGGCTTGGCAAGTGCAACATTCTCTCGCAGGCGACGAAATACATTTTCGACATCTACGATGGCATCATCGACAACCATTCCTATGGCCACGGCAAGTCCACCTAAAGTCATGGAGTTCACGCTCATCCCAGCTAGATCAAAAACGAGAATCGTAATCCCCAGAGATAGCGGAATAGCGGTCAAGGTGATAAGAGTTACGCGGAAGTTGAATAGGAAAAGAAACAGGACGATGGAAACCATGATGGCACCGTCACGCAGCGCTTCTTCTAGGTTGCCAATAGAGAGATCAATGAAATCGCGTTGGCGATATATCGTGACCATCTCCGCACCTTCTGGCAGGGACTTTTCGAGGTCGGCCATAGCATTTTCAACTTGCTCGGTGAGCTTGATGGCATCAAATCCTGGGGATTTTCGAACGCTCAGAACAACTCCAGGGTTTCCGAGCATGCCGTTTCCATTTGGGGTATCGGTCGAGGTTCCCATGCCTGCATCGCCGCGCATAGGCTCGATGTCCCAGACCACTTTGGCAACGTCTTTTAAGCGAATGGCTCGGTCATCCTCGTATTTAACAATAGTCTTTGCAATTTCGTCGAGATCGGTAGTCATGGCGAGATTTCGCACCATAATCTCTTGATCTTGTTCGGTGAGGAATCCACCAGTGGAGTTCTTCACGGCACGTTTTGCGGCGGCCTGAATTTCCTCAAATGTTACACCGAGGGATAGCATTTGGTTTGGATCTGGTTGCACCTGCACCTGTTTTACTCCGCCTCCCATAGAAAGAACCTCAGCGATGCCGGGGATTGATTGTAATCGCCGAGCTATAACCCAGTCCGCAGTGACACGGAGGTCTTTCACATCCGTATTTCCAGTCGGATCACGCAGACCGATAAGCATTATGTCACCCATAAGGGAGCTAACAGGGGTCATGTAAGGTGTGATTCCTTCGGGCAGAATCTCTCCTGCTCCAGTAAGGCGCTCTTGGACTAATTGACGGGCTCTATATATATCTGTTCCCCATTCAAATTCTACGATGAGGAGCGAAAGCGAAATGTCATTGATGGTGCGAAGTCGGGTTACACCATTGACTCCCATGAGGGATGATTCCATGGGGACTGTAATAAGTGTCTCCACTTCTTCGGGAGCGTAACCAGGAGCTTCGATTAAGATAGTGACCGTAGGCTTAGTTAGGTCAGGCAAAACCTCGACAGGCAGTTCAATTGTCTTCTTGACTCCCAAAATCATGAGAACCAAAGCAACCACGAGAATGAGCGCTCGTTGTGCTAGTGAAAAGCGTATAAGTGTATTGAGCATGGTGGCTTAGGCGTTAGGAGAAGTTGAAGTTTTCTTTCTGAGAAAGTTTCTCTGAAAGATGATTAGAAGTAGAACCGTGGTAATGATGGCCCAGATTAGTATGAGACGGTTAATACCACCTTTTCCGGAGTGTTCGCCACTCTGCTCATCTCCCTCGGAGTGATTTGCGGATTTTTGATCTTCTGTGATTTCAGAACCATCCTCGTTATGTTCATGTCCGTGAGCAGCATCGAGAGCTTCTTTGAGTGATGGGCCGCCACCGCCTCCGGCAAAGCTGAGGGCATAAGAGCCATTGGTGACAACTGCGTCGCCCGGCAATAACCCTTTGACGACCTCAACGTAGAGATCATTTTTAGCACCAAGTTGGACTGGCGATTTAATATAAGCGTGCTTCAGATCAAAGTCCTCTACGAAGACAACACGGTTGGTAAGATCGCCTTGTACCGCAGTCCTGGGAATGGAGAGCACATCTTCACGTGAGCTAGTGATGATTGAGAATTCGGCTCGCATTCCGGGACGTATGACAAAGTCAGGATTCTCCAGCACAAAGATGGCATCAATAGTGTTAGAATTTCGGTCTGCTTCCGCGCCGAGACGCAGGAGCGTTCCTTCCATTAGCTTACCACCAGCGGCCCTAATTCGGACGCGGGCTTTCGTTCCTGGTTTTAGCTGTCCTGCCTCAGCCTCAGGCACTTTTGCAACGGCCCAAACTTTGCCGAGATCCACGATATCCAAAAGCTCTTTGTCAGGTTCTACTGGTTCACCATCGGCAACGTGACTTTTCAGAACCAAGCCGCTACGAGGTGCCAGCATTGAAATGATAGGAGGGGGACTCCCTGGCTGTCGGCTCTCGACCCGGACGAGAGTCTGACCTTTTTGAACACGATCACCAACATAAGCATTCAGCTGAGTAATTCGTCCAGAAATACGGGAACTCAGCACGGACCGCGAATGTGGACGAGCCTCAATACGACCTATGGAAAAAAAGGTGTTTTCAAAAGTGCGCTCTTCAGCTTCGGCGGTTTCGATGCGGAGATTTTTGACGCTATGTTCGTGTAGTATGATGGTATTGGCGGCACGCTCGGCATCCACGGCGAAGGCAGATGATACAAGATAAACAAAGAGGGCGGGGATGATGTATATTTTCATAGTAGTGAATATGTTATAAATTTTGTTTAATAGCCGAGCTGGGATTCGTAGTTAGCCCGAGCTTTATGAAAGGCTTCGACAGCAGCGATGCGTGAAGTCTGAAGCCTTAGTTTCTGTTCACGGCTGCGCAGGACGGTTTGGATGCTCGTAAGTCCTTCAAGGTAAGTTTTTTCAGCAAGTTTTTGCTGCTTCGCGGCTTCGGGAAAGAGCTTGTTATCGATTTCGCGGACAAGTCCTGCCCACTCAATCATTTCTTCACGAGCTGCCTTCGCCTTGTGTAATACCGTTTTTTCAAGAGCTGTGAGTTCAGCTTTTTTGCGTTGCGCCCGAGCCTTGGCTGCTGCGATGTTACCTTCATTTTTGTTCCAGAAAGGAAGAGGTATTCTAACGCCAATGCCTATGACGCCCTCGGTGTCGAATCCTTCTGGTGCATCCTCTGTCCGCTCAGCGGAGGCGTAAACGCCGACTTCGATGTCGTCGTATCGTCGGGCTCGTTCTAACTCTACCTGCTTTCCAGCACCTATAATGGAGTGCTTTGCTGCACGGATATCGCCCCGCTGTGCCAGATCAGTAGGGAGCGCTTTTAAGGTCATCACATCCAAATTTCCGCTAATAACGAGCGGGGCTTTGAGAGGCATGCCAAGAAGAGGTTTGATCACTCCATTAAGAGCTTTTTCCTGTGCTTTATACTGGCGGAGTTCCGTCGTCAGTTGGAGTCGTTCCAGTTTTACTAGACTGGCATCGAGCCCTGAAATCTCTCCTTTAGCGGTGAGTTTTTGAAGGGTCGAGCTAAGTTCGTTAATTAACTTGATTTGCGCCACCCTAAGTTTTACCTGCTGTGCAAGGGAAAGATACTCAATTACAGCTTGGCGAGCTTCAGCTATGAGTTGTCGCTCCATTTCTGAAATTTCAGCCCGTGCAGTCTGAACATTGATGGCGCTTACTTCTTTTTCTAATTTTAGACGGTTTGTGGCGGGAAATTTCTGACTAAAGCCGATTGTTAAGGATCGCTCGCGTAAGCTCTGATTATGAGATGTCTCGATACTCAGTTCTGGGTTGGTAAGTCGGCCTGATTGTGTTAGGCGACCCAAAGCCTCTTGGACACGGAAACGTGCGGCTATGAGATCCGGGTTTTGTTTGCGAATACGGTCTGCAATAGAGAAATAAGTGACAACAGGGCTTCCCTGGTCTGCTACAGCGGAAACCGCAGATAAGGCAATCGAGGTGCCTATGATGAAGATGATTTTTTGGTACATTATATATAAATTTGGTGTGAAGATACAGTTTTCCTACAGATTACAGGAAACGATAAAATCCTGTCAAACAGGCACACTAAGCCTGTGAAAGGAGGGAGTTAGCCTAATTACAATAGAGCTAACCGTCTTACACCAAATTTGGACCCCGAACGGAAATTGCCGAGGTCGTGACGATTTCAGATATCGTCTCAAGGACATGATCCATTGACCAAGCCGGGGGGGACTCTTGAGCTTCCTCAGCCCAAGAGAGAATGCGCTGGATACGCAAGTAAAGATCATCCCACACAGGAACGAAATCTAGCAAAACAGGAGCAGGCAAGTGAAAATCAACTATCGCTGATGTAAACCCTGATTTTACAATGGAACAGCCAGAACAGTCCGGAGTTGGATAAGGCTCTGGTAAAGTGTTCTCCTCGTCCTCAAGCCCAGAGTCGTGGGAATGCTCAGCTTCATCATCATGGTGATGGGACGTTGCATCAACTGGAGTGCAGCAAGCCCATGACGAGTCATTTAGCACGCCATACGTCTCAGCCCAGCACCGTCCATAAGAGGTGAGGAATAGGAGGATGAGGAATGTCGCGCGGATGGCTCTCATATCGATGAGACGAAACACTTACGATGCCAAACGGGAAAGTCAAGTTGAATTTTTTGTTCAGGGCACACGCACAGCAGTTTATTCAGTAGCCTAATGTTTACATATTGTGCGATGCGGTGAATCAGCCTTATCCGATTCGTCTGAAGCGAGAAGGACATGCAAGCCAACTAGGCGGGCAACAAGTATCGTTAGAAAAAGTTGACCAATGATGGCCTCTGCACAGGAAAGAACTCTGACAGGCAGGGTGCTGGGTGATAGATCTCCGAAGCCGAGTGTGGTTAGCGTAGTGAAACTAAAGTAACAGTAGTCAGCAACGAGTGAAGCCACACTATTATTCGCTGTGTCTGGGAGCAGAGTTTCACTGATAAGCAGCGCCTCGCCTGTTACGGAATGTAAGACGATATAGGAATAGGCAAAAGTTACGCCGATCAGGACATAGGCCGAAGCAGCACCGATTAGGTTGTTGATTCCAATCTTTGGCGAACGGAGAATGCTGTAGAGAATTGATGAGGTTATAAATGTCAGAAATAGTAGTGTTAGGGTGTTTATCGAGGTGAATATCCATCCGTGAGAATCGCTTAGTAGCTGGTAACATACCAGCCCTGAAGCTCCGAGAAGGATGACAAAAAAGCTGAGAATACGAGCGATTTTTTTCACATAAGGATCAAAGCTTGTGCAGTGAGTAGCTGTTAGGAGCATTCCCCAGAACACAGATGTCCAGATAACTAAACCCATGTCTTGAAACGCAAGAATGGGGTAAAATAGAGCGAGGCTCAGAAGGGCAACGCCGAGAAGGTAGTATCTCGGCTCCTCTCGTTTCAGGCCGCTTGAGTGGTTAGTTTTAGGAGATGTCATAGCGCCTGAGCCTGAGAGAGTTGAGGATTACGGACACGGAAGATGCGCTCATGGCGGCACCAGCGATGATGGGACTCAGCAATGTTCCTGTGATTGGGTAAAGAATACCCGCAGCAATAGGCACTCCAAGAATGTTGTATCCGAAAGCAAAGATTAAATTCTGGCGAATGTTTTTCATCACGGCTTTGCTTATTTTGATACTTTTTAAGATGCCGTTGAGGTTGCCCTTGACCAGGGTAATGGAGGAACTCTCGATGGCAATGTCTGTTCCTGTGCCCATGGCAATTCCCACGTGGGCTTCGGCTAGGGCAGGGGCATCGTTGATGCCGTCTCCCGCCATTGCAACGATGGCACCATCTGCTTTGATGCTTTTAACAAAGTTAATTTTGTCATCGGGCGTGAGTTCTGCATGAACCTCGTCTATCCCGACGGATCTACCAACGACTTTCGCCGTAGCCTGATTATCACCAGTACACATGATAACCCGAATCCCAAGGGCTTGGAGTTTTTTAATCGTATCAGGCGAGGTGGCTTTGATGGGATCTGAAATAGCAAGCAAGCCAAGTGGTTGATTGTCTTCTGCCACCCAGACGATGGTTTTCGCCTCGTTCTGAAGGGCTAGTGCTTTTTGAAGAAGACGGGTTTCAATGATGATTCCATTGTTTTCGAGGAAACTTTGCTTTCCAACCCTGATAGTTTTCCCGTTGATAACCCCCGTCACTCCTTCTCCTGTAGAAGAGTGGAAATCGTTAGCGGAGGGTATTTCGATGGACTGTGAGTGAGCTTTGTCGAGCACGGCTTTGGCAAGCGGGTGTTCGCTGCTGGTTTCCAGCGCGGCAGCGGTGGCGAGCATATGATTCTCCTGAATGGATTGGTTAAGAATCATATCGGTGACACTTGGTTGCCCCTCTGTGAGGGTTCCAGTTTTATCTGTGATCAGGGTATTGACTTTCCCCGCCGTCTCGATGGCTTCTGCGTCTTTAATGAGAACGCCTTCTTGAGCGGCGCGTCCTACCCCAACCATGATTGACATAGGAGTGGCAAGACCCAGTGCACAGGGGCAGGCAATGATTAAAACCGAGACAGAGTTAACAATCGCATAGGCGATGGCGGGAATCGGGCCGAAGCTCGCCCAAATGACGAAGGTTAGAACGGAAATAATAAGTACAATGGGCACAAAGTAGCCTGCTACCGTGTCTGCGAGCTTCTGAATAGGGGCACGGCTACGCTGTGCCTCGGAAACCATGTGGATGATTTGGGATAACATGGTTTCGCTACCAATTTTCTCAGCTCGCATGAGGAAGGTTCCAGTCTGATTGACGGTAGCTCCAATGACGGGTTCATTGATTGTCTTGGAAACGGGGAGCGGCTCACCAGTGATCATAGACTCATCGATATTGCTTTTGCCCTCGATGATTGATCCATCGATGGGGATCTTTTCTCCAGGTCGAACACGTAGCACGTCACCTTTCTGGATTTCATCAGCCGGAATTTCTTCTTCTTTGCCATCTACGATACGGAAAGCAGACTTGGCGGCGAGACCCATAAGAGCCTTGATCGCTTGCCCTGTTTTGCTCCGTGCTTTGGACTCAAGTAGTTGGCCTAGGAGAACCAACACTGTGATGACAGCGGCAGCCTCAAAATAGAGACCTACTTCACCGTTGTTACGGAAAGAATCAGGGAAAAAGTGGGGGAAAACGACCGCAATGGCACTATAAATGTAAGCAGCTCCCACACCAATGGCAATGAGGGTAAACATATTGAGGTGCTTGTTCGTGATAGAGTTCCAAGCTCGTTTGAAAAAAATACCACCTGCCCAAAACACCACGGGTGTGGTGAGGATAAATTCAATCCACTTAGATTTTTCATGCGGCAGGAAGTTTTCCAGAGGTATGACGCTGGGAATCATTTTGGCCATCGCAATGAGGATCACTGGCAGGGTTAATATGAGAGCTATCCAGAATTTGTTAGACAATTCACGCTCTTCTTGTTGTGCGTGATTGTCCTCATCGATGGACACTGTGGTAGGCTCAAGTGGCATTCCACACTTAGGACAGTCTCCAGGAGCGTCAGAAATAACTTCTGGATGCATAGGGCATGTCCACTGGCCTGAGGCAGTGGCAGGAGAGTTGTGAGGGATTCCGTTTTTTTGAGAGCAACAGGATTTGTGGGAATGTTTCATAATGTTTTTGTTAGAAGTCGCTAAAATTATCTACTCCGTAGGTTAGAGATCCTCCATAGTGAGCGGAAGCTCCTACAAGGACGGCTAGAACACTAAGGAGTAGGGCGAGAAAGAGAGGGCGTTTGATGAAATGTTTTAGAAGCAAAGTGATAACCGCTGCCACAGCGGTTCCTGTTCCTAGCCAGCGATGGTTTTTGAGAAGCTGGAGGTCTTCTTCACCAAAATACATGGAATCGTAGGCATAAGCCCAACCGAGACTGGCTGCGCTGATAGCACCCAGTGTGCCCATCCAAAGCATAGTGGTAACAATAGGCGGAATTTGTTGTTTTTTGCTGAAAACAAATATCCATTGCATAAAGGCAGCACCTAGTAAAAATGCGATAGGGAAGTGAACGGCGATAGGGTGAAATTTTCCAGCGTATTTAATGGTTCGGTAGCGAGTTGTGTTTGTGGGGTCTTTCTCGGCTATTTCCTCGGTAGCCTCCGGTATGATTGGTGGTGCAGCATTATCCGTTAGATCAGGCTGATTCTTAAAATGTTGGGCATCTGCAAAAACTTGCGGGGAGAAAAAAATCACGATAACAGTGAAGATGACGGGAATAATCAGGGTGTTTTTCATGTGGTTTTTCTCCAGATAGTTAAATGATGGCTGCCGATGCTTTATGCGTCATCGGCAGCCCGAGTTGTCATGGGCGATCTATTTCTTGAAACTTCCGCAATGAGGCATTGCAGCTCCAAAGTAGGGATTGTTCACTTTTTTATCGCTGGCTTTCTGAAGCCAGTCACCGCCTTTGTTTCCGTTGGCCATTGGGCAGTGTGCAACCTTCCAGCCCTTTTGAGTTTTAGACACCTTGATGGCGGCTGCACTCAGCGAGTTGAATATTTTACGCGCTTCCTTAATGTTTTTAGCATTGGAGAGCTTCTTGGCGGGAGAGGCCAAGGAGCTTTTCTTGTCGTGTTTGACCATGCCTGCCGCAGCTTTTTTAGCCGTTGCTAGGTCATCCTTATACAAAGCAGTGGCAACTGCATTGTAGCCTTCCAGCATATGGTCAGCGTGCGCCTCTTTATGGGAGTGCTTGCTGTGGTTGTGTTCATCTGCGCTGAGTGGCGTGGAGGTCATCGCGAGTCCGAAGATGGCGATGCTGACTGTGTGTACTAATGTTTTTATTTTCATACTTTAGTTGTGGTTATTTGGTTTCTGTTGATTGCCTCGTTAGAGGCGAGAGTTTACAATTTCCGTTTTACCTCCTGCATAGCGCAAAAGAGAACAGGGACGACAAACATGGTGAGTAGCTCGACCATCATGCCCCCGAATATAGGTACTGCCATCGGCCCCATAATATCGGCTCCGCGTCCAGTGGACGTGAGTACTGGTAATAGTGCTAACAGAGTGGTGGCGGTGGTCATTAAGCATGGGCGGCATCGGCGTTGCCCAGCAGCCACGGTAGTAGCCCGTATTTCCTTGATGGTTTGGGGGTTATCTTTGCTGAATCTCTGGCGCAGGTAGGTAGAAATGACCACGCCGTCATCAGTAGCAATTCCGAATAAGGCAATGAACCCAACCCAAACAGCGGTAGAGAGGTTGATGGTTTTTATCTGGAATAGCTCCCGCAGGTTGTGACCGAATATTGTTGTATCAAGGAAGCCAGGCTGACCATATAGCCAGAGCAGAAGGAATCCTCCTGAGAATGCGACAGCGATACCACTGAAGATAATGAAGGTGTTAAGCACCGAGCGGTTTTCCAGATAGAGGATAAGGAAAATAGCAAGCAAGGCCAACGGCATGATGATTGCCATATTCTGCTCAAATTCGAGAGCTGACTGGTAATTTCCTGCAAACTCGTAGCGAATGCCCCCGGTGCGTATGAGGTTACCCTCGTCTTCCATTTTCAAAAGATGCTCTTGAATGGCTTCAACTACATCAACTTCTGCAAAACCAGGTTTGGAGCCAAAGGTGACGTATCCTGTTAGGAAGGTGTCTTCACTTTTGATTACTTGAGGACCGCGAACGTAGTCAATGCTGACCACTTGAGCGAGTGGGACTTGTGCGCCTTCCTTGGTCTTGATCAGTATTTTTTTAATCGACTCGATATTGTCACGAGCCTCACGAGCATAACGAACTTGAACCGTGTAGCGTTCGCGTCCCTCTACGGTGGTAGTGACTATTTCACCACCGATGGCAGTTTGAATTGTCTTGTGTATATCAACGACGTTCAGACCATAGCGTTTAGCCGCTTCGCGGTCGGGATTGATTTCGAGATAGGGCTTACCTACAATGCGATCAGCATTGATGCTGGACTTGTCCAAGCCCGGAACATCGCTCTCACGCATTAGGCGCTCAAGCTGCAATCCAAAGTCTTCCAAGGATTCCAGAGTAGGGGCTTTGACCTTGATTCCCATGGGGGCACGCATTCCTGTGCGCAACATGACAAGACGGGTTTCAATCGGTTGCAGTTTCGGTGCTCCAGTAACTCCTGGCACCTGAATTACTTTGCTGATTTCCTGCCAAATATCATCGACGGTTTTAATTTCAGACCGCCATTGGCGGAAAGGTTTTCCGTCGGGATCTTCGATGAGATTTCCTCTTGAATCATAAACGTAGTCTTCCTTGTCATTGATCTTGAAGGTCAACAACTCACCCTTATCATTGGTTTTGAATTCGGATTTGTAATTGACGATAGTTTCAATCATCGAAATGGGAGCAGGGTCGAGTGCTGATTCAGCACGTCCGATTTTACCCACAACTTGCTTAACCTCTGGGATGGCAGCAATAGCGGCATCGAGTTTACGAAGAGCCTCGTTAGCCTCATCAATGGATGCGTGAGGGCTAACTGTTGGCATCACAAGAAATGACCCCTCATCGAGCGCGGGGCGGAACTCTTTTCCGAGACCAGGGAATTTCTTTTCAATCGCCTGATAGAGTTTTGAATTTTGGGCAAATTCAGGAAAACCAGAGGTTACTTTGCCAAATCCCATCCAAATACATGCCGCTGCGAATAGCATCATCAAAGGCAAGCTCAGAAACATGGCTTTGTGATTGAGGCACCAATTCAGTATTCTGGCGTAACCAAGCTCGAACACTTTGAAGGTGATGAGCAGGCCACCGAGAATGATGAATACAAAGATGAAGTTCTTGGTTATCGAAGCATCAAGTCCAAGGGGCATCCAGTTTTTGGCTAACAGCCATCCCACGATCACGGCAGTTCCTATGTTAACCAGCAATACTCCAAGTTTGTGGAAGCGGGGCGGTATTTTAGATTGGAAGGCAAATATGAGAGCCAGCGCCAGAAGGGCAACAGCGAGCATGGTTGAGAACCCGAGAGCAATCCCAGCACTGATTCCCAGTAGAGCTGTAATGATGATCTGGCGGGAACTGAATTTTGATTTGTTTGGGTTTTCTATGTTGTTATCCCGTTTGAACCATTTGGGGAGAATGCCTAATAAGAAATGGGCGATTGGCGGAATAATAGTTAGAGCTACGATGATCGATGCGATAAGTGCAAATGATTTGGTGTAAGCCAGTGGTTTGTATAGGCGACCCGCTTCACCTGTCATGGTGAAGACAGGGAGGAAACTAACCACGGTTGTCATCACGGATGTGGTGACAGCTCCAGCGACTTCTGTAACAGCCTCGTAGATAACGGTAGCGGAACTAACACCTGGCTTGGCCTCCTTGATGTGTTTGATGATATTTTCCGTGAGAACAATACCCACGTCCACCACCGTTCCAATGGCAATGGCAATGCCGGAAAGAGCGACGATGTTAGCATCAACACCGAACAGCTTCATGCCGATAAAGGTGAGCAGCACAGCGAGGGGAAGCATCGCGGAAATGAGGATGCTTGACCGGAGGTGAAGCACCATAATAACAACGACAATGATTGTAACGAGGATTTGCTGATAGAGCGCTTCGTCGAGCGTATTCAGGGTCTCGTTAATCAGACCTGACCGATCATAGAAAGGCACAATGGTGACTTTGGAGGTATTAAACCAGCTAGGCCAGTGCTCTACACTGTGTGTATTTGCCCAGTGAGTCCATGCATCATGATTCAATTCTGTATTAGCAAGCTCGGTGGTAGAAAAAACAGGAGTGATGCTGTTCTTTTCCGCAAATTCAACAACCTGCTCACGGGAAGCCTTAGTCCAATCAACGACAGCTTTGACAGGGAGGGAAGCGGAAACTTCCTCTGCCTTGGCCTTGGCATTTTTGATCGTTTGAAGCGGGTTTGCACCGAATCTGGCAACGACAATACCTCCTGCGGCATCGGCTCCATTTACATCAATGGCTCCACGGCGAGCTGCTGGGCCTAGTTGTACCGTTCCAATTTGGGCGATGGTAATAGGCGTGTTGTCTCGAACAGCGATAACCGCATTTTCGATGTCTGTTAGAGTCTTTATATAGCCAGTACCACGAAGGATATATTCGGCTCCGTTGATAGCCAGATTGCGAGCACCTGTTTCCATGTTGCTTTTGCGAACTGCGTTAGCAACTTCAGCAAGGGTGACGTTCCATGCTTGAAGTTTGACTGGATCAACCTCGACCTGATACTGCTTCACAAAGCCACCAACGGAGGCGACCTCAGCCACTCCTTCAGCACCCAGTAATGAGTATCTAACATACCAATCTTGAATAGAGCGAAGCTCCTCGGGGTTCCAACCTGGGGTTGGGTTTCCAGAGGGGTCTTGGCCTTCGAGAAAATACTGATAAACTTGCCCGAGGCCAGTGGCATCTGGCCCTAGTGCAGGTATCACCCCATCGGGTAAAGTTCCAGCAGGGAGGGAATTCAGTTTTTCCAAAATCCTGCTTCTACTCCAGTAGTAATCTACGTCCTCCTCGAAAATGAGATAGACATAGGATAGGCCGAACATGGAATAGCTACGCACTTCCTGAACACCTGGTATTCCGAGCAGGGAAACGGTGAGTGGATAGCTGATTTGATCTTCTACATCTTGGGGTGAGCGCCCCATGTACTCAGTGAAGATAATTTGTTGGTTGTCGCCAAGATCTGGAATGGCATCGACGGCAACAGGGTCACGTGGGTAGGTTCCAGTGTCCCAATCGAATGGAGCAACACGCGCACCCCATCCGATCACAAACGTGAGAAGGATGAGGACAACCAGTTTTTGGTTTAGACAGAAATGGATAAGTTTAGACATTTTGTTAGTAGCTAATAGTAAATTTAGGTCGGGACTTGCAGCATTGCTTATTTGCTCCCTTTTGAAAGCGTGTCGGTTACATCTCCGCAGCCGAGCATAGAGCTTCCGAAGTAAGGGTTCCTGACTTCGTTTTTCTCTGATAGCCAATCACCGCCCTTGTTACCGTCTGCCATGGGGCAGTGTACGACGTAAAGGTTGCCTAGATGGTCGATGCCGTGTTTACGAATGATGGTGATGAGGGCTTTGCTAACAGGCTTGAATGCAGATCGTGCCCCCTTGATATTTTTCTGCATGTTGAGATGTTTGAGAGCTTGCAGGAGTTTATCTGTATGATCATCGCTGGGCAGTTTCTCGGCCTCGGCGATTACTTGCGGAATGGCCTTCAAGGCTTCTTGCTCCTTATCGGCGGCAAGTGCCTTAGCGAGGGACAAGTAGGCGTTTTTAGTAGCCGCCAAAGGGGCTATCCATTGAGCATCCGATTTGATCGGTGCAATGGGAGTAGCAGAAAGACCAACATAGCGGCGAGTTTCCTCCATCTGGTGTCGTATAATGGAGAGGGTTGAAGTACTTGCAGGCATATCAGCCACCTCTGTGAGGATGTTGGCGAGGCGCATGGAAAATTCTTTCCATAGAGCCAGCTCTTTAGGTTGGAGCTGGTCGTGTTTGATGCCCTCAAGTGCAGACTTCATGCTTTCGAGTTCAGCGGCGGCGGAATCGTGGTCGCCTTTCTCCATGGCAAGAGCGAGTTTGCCGTAGGTGCGGAGCAGTGATGACCATTGACCGGCTATTTGAGCAGGAGCGTCGTTAGCAGAGCGTTCTTGGATGCCAGCATTGGGGTTCATCATGGACGGCTTCGCTTTGATCTGTAATTCACTATCAAGCTTGTAGCCCCCTTTAGTAACGACTAGTTCCCCCCTATCTAACCCGCTTTTAACAATGAAGTAGTTTCCTGCACGCGCTCCCAGAACTATTTCACGTCCCTCGAAAATGGGTTCAGTTTTGTTAGGGAGGCGAACATAGACTACCGCCCTGTTGCCTGTGCGAAGTACTGAGCTGACCGGAATAAGCAGAGGGTTCTCAACTGGGCCAGAAGGTGCAACAAAGCCAAATTTTTCAGCGGGGACAAGGGGCATACCGCAGATGTCGCAGATTCCAGCGTCATCTTTAATGATTTCAGGATGCATCGGGCTGATCCATTTTCCTGCTAGATCGGCACTAAGAACACGTCCGTGTAATGCTACATTGGCTTGGACATTTGCATTTACGAACATGCCTGGCTTGAGAAGGAGCTTGTTGTTTTCGACGTTCACTCTAACTTTTACCACACGTCTGTTAGGGTCTAGCTGAGGGTCGATGAAGGCGATGCGCCCGTGGAATGTCTTGCTAGGGAGTGCTTCGACTTTGAAAGACACATCTTGTGCGTATCGCAACCAAGGAAGATCGGACTCGTAGGCTTCCATTTTCAACCATACTGAATTCAGTTGAGCTATGCCAAAGAGTGGATCGCCTGTTTTCAGGTATTGTCCTTCTTTCGCGTTTAAGTTGACGATGATTCCACTCTGCGGTGCAGTAATTGTAATGTGATCATTGGGTTTGTTCTGTTTTTCGATGGCTGCGATTTGCGACTCGGTAAGCTCTAGGAGCCTCAATTTTTCTCGGGCGGCATTGAGCAAGTTTGTACGAATGTTGCGCACCGATTGGGAGCCAGAGTCGTTGATGGATTTTACAGCTCTAATGAGTTCCTCTTGGGCTACGTAGAGTTCAGGGCTGTAGATTTTAGCAATGGCATCACCCTTACTTACGGTGGTTCCTGTAAAATCAGCATAAAGGCGGTCGATCCTGCCACTCATTCGAGCGGTGGTGGTGACGATTTTGCGTTCGTCGTAGTCAATTTTCCCGAACAAGTTCACGTCAACTTGTGCTGGTGCCTTTATCACTGGGCTGACTCGCAGATCAAGCAGTGCAGCCGCTTCTGCACTTACGGTGATTTCACGTAGGCCACCTTCGTCATTACCTGCTTCGAGAGGGATGAGATCCATATTGCAGATCGGGCAAAGGCCTGGATTCGGCTGCCTGATCTGAGGGTGCATGGAACACGTCCATTCCTGAGCACTTTCAGTGCTTGCGCTGCTGGTAGTATCTTTTTGCTCAGATGGGAGAGCAAACCACCAACCAGCAAAAAACAAGGTGATAGGGAGTAAGATGGCGACTGGTTTTTTGACCAGGAATAGCAGGGGTTTGGTTATGTTTGATTTTTTCATAGTGTTGTTGTAGTTAAATTATCGAATTGCGGCGGCACTTTTAAGTGATGCTGAGGCCTTGCCGAGTGAGGCTCGGTTTCCTTCCTGTTGGAGTTGGAATTTGAGTAACAACCTCCATGTATCGAGCACATCGACGAAGGACTGTGTTCCTGAGCTGTATGCTTGTAGTGATAGATCATGTGCTTGTTTGGCATCAGGGATGAGACGTTGATCGAACAGTGTGATCATCTCGCGTGATGATTTGGCTCGGAACCACGCATCTTCGATACGCAGGCGGAGTTCAGATCTGGAAGTTGCCACATTGGCTCGCATCTCGGCCACTCCTGAACTGGCTTCACGCACCCTTGCTTTACGGGGCTTTTGCCAGAGTGGTATAGTCACTCCCAACGTGAACATTGTTTGGTCTTTTCCGTTAGCTACGGGAGAAAGACCCGAGTCTGATACCCAAGCATGTTGGGCGCCGATTAGGAAATCGGGATACGCATCGAGGCGGGCTTTTCGTAAGCGATGCTGGAAAGCGGTCATCTTTGCCTGTCCAGCCCTGACGGTAGGGTGAGTGGCTTCTGCTCTTGCAATCAACTTACTCAGGCTGCCCTGACTCGGAACAGATGAGCGTTTGGGGTAGGGTAGATGTGCCCCTGCGGGACGATTTAGCAGTGAATTTAGTGTAGCTCTTGCGCTGCTGACTTGTTGAAGTGCGGCAATAAGTTGCTGGTCAACTTTGCTAATTTCAGTGGAAACTCTCAGAATATCGGCTTGAGTCGCTTTGTTAGCTTTTACTCTGGCTTGCACTACTTCCTGAATAGTTTTTAGAACACTTTTACTGTCTCTGTTGATGCGCTGGTTCTGATATGCGAGGTAGTAATTCCAATAGGCTATTCTGATGCGCTCGGCTATGAGCAGCTTGAGGTTTTCAAGCTCGGCTCTGGCTGCATCTGCTTCCTTTTGCGCTGCTTGTGCTGCTGCCCTCCGTTTTCCTGGAAATGGTATTTGTTGCTCAATTCCAGCCATTGCGGAGGTTCGGCCAGCGGCTGTCTCCGCAAGGCTTCCAGCACTAATACGAGCTTTCGGGTCGGGAAGAGTTCGAGCTTGTGGAACCCTAGCTTGAAGTCGGTGTATTTTCTGCTGCGCTGCGACCAAGGACGGGTGATGTTTCATTGCTAGTGAGACGATATTGTCCAGCCCCGAACTGGATGGAATGGAGTAGCTGCTTGTTCTTACAGGGGGAGCTAGATGACTAGGGTTAGTCACTGCATTCTGAGTGGTGGTTTTGGTTGTTTGACAACCTATCAGTAACAGGCTGGATACAAGGATTAGGGATGGAAGAAATAGTCTCATGGTGATTTGTAGGTTGGGTATTCTGGAAAGGAGCTCCTCTCCAGAATACCGTGAATAAACAGTTTAATGATTGTGGCCACTGTGATCCGTTTGATCATGGTCGCCTTCAGAACCCTTACCTCTCTTGAGTTTTGAGAGGTATTTTTCTGGGTTTTTCTTGAATTTGGGTAAGCACTTTTTACAGCACATTTTGATTACCTGATCCTCGTGAACAAATGCGTAAACAGCTCCCATCGAACCTAATTCTTCATCAGAAACGATGCAGGTATCGAGAGGGTATGGCTTGGCTGAGGATTGCTCGATGTCTGCTTTGGCAGCATCAGCTTTGTCTTCACTACATGATGCGAACATGAATGGGACAAAGGCTAGCAAGGCGAGTATTTGGATGTATTTTTTAATTTTCATATTTTGAGTTATTGTTTGGTTATTGGCTTTTTCTAGGTCTGTTGATTCAGAAAACACGTGATTACAGTGGTACGTGTTACTATTTATCAATAGCCCTAACAAAATGGACACACTTGTCCTGAGAACCGAAAGGATGACGGGCGCGACCGTTTCGCGTGACTATCAAGTCAGGTCATCAATAGAGCCGCAGGAATATGCCCAGAAGAACAAGGGCTTGCGGATATGTTCCGTGTATCAAAGACGGAAAACAGAATAAAGAACTCGGAGAGCTGGCCCTGGCGGTGGACGCTTGGCCTGTGGCTTGTCCACGATGAAAACCGACTCGATAGGGTCAACGTCAACAAATACGACAACTGGTGCAGGTAGAATTGGAAAATCAGGACTGGAGAATTTAGCTTCTCCATGCTCCGTGTATTGCTTGTTTATCGAACATGAGCAACTATGTCCATCGCTAGGAGCATCTTCATCCGTTTCGCTATTGGAACCGCCAGCACAACATGAGTGGGTAGGGGCTTCATCTGGCGTGCCATTACCAGCAAAAGCACAGCAGCAAGCGGGATTCGCCAGCAGTAGTGCCAAAATGAAGGTGGTAATGTATCTAGCCAATAGCATTTGATCTATATTCTACAAAAATTGTGACGCAGAGTCAATGAAATCGTTCGTAGGGGTGGGAGTGCGAGTTGTCAAATTTATTCCTTCAAAATGAAAACTGCTCGAAAGCGTCGGCGTGTAAGCCAATTAAAACAAGGTTTAAGAAGGTGCTAGGTGGAAAGCCCAATGCCAATTGAAGGAACAACTTTATGCTTTCGCTCCGATGCTGCGAATCCACTCTATCAAAATTTATGGGTGTAGCCCAATTTTAAACCAAGCTTTACCCTGTTCAGGTTTAAGGGGTCTTCGGTATCGTGCTTTGATGACTTTGGGGGAGTTGCCGCTTTCTTCGGCGACTCGTGCAATGTCTTGTGTCTCGGCAACGCGATATGAAATATAGGAGTGGCGTAGAACATCCTCAGGCCATTTGGTAATCACTTCTTTATCTCTGAGGGTAAGGCTAATTTTTATCCACCGATGTTTGGGGCAAATCAAGCCCTTCCATTGTTTCATGGCTGTGAGAATGACTTTCAAATTATCCGAAATGGGAATAAATCGTTCTTGTTGCAATTTGCGACACACATGCTCGTCAGCATGGATATACCCACTTTTCAAATCAATGTTAGACCATTCGAGGCGTTGAATTTCACTGGGTCGCATACCCGAGAAAGCGGCGATAGCGAAACCAGCTAGTAATTCATTTTCACCAAGGTTGTGTAAAAACTGGATACAGTCTTGCGCCTCTTGGATTGAGAATACGGGAGGGATACGCCGAGGAAGAGTCTTCTTCGGGATTCTCTCTGCGGCTGTTTTTTCATTTTCCGGCAGCATTTCCCATTCACGTGCGCGATTCAGAACATTTTTCCATACCGCCAGGCGGTTGTTGAAGTATTGGGCAGAAGGTTGTGAACCGTTGGCAAGTTTTCGCTTTAACCAGGTGTCGAGAAACTCAGGGTCAATATCTTGAACAGAAAGGGCAGGGTGCTTATCAACAAACGCTTGCAGCTCAAAGCGAATCGATTTGTAGGACTCTTTTGATTTTCCAGATTCAGTATCGTAAAGCTTACGTATCTTCTCATTCAGTGTCTTCAGGGGCACATGCTTGATATCCAAATGTTTTTCCCATTCACGTGCAATGCCGGTAATAGGGACGTCACTCGGCAAAGCTCGGAGGAGCTGATTGATGCCCGAAGCGACATCTAGGAGCGTGCGCTTTCCAAGATTCTCTTTGATAAGTTCGAGTGCCCGTGACTCCTCAACATTGACCCGCGTGACTCCCGAGTTTTCATCGATTCGCTTTGCGATCTCGCGAGCCTTACTGGTCGCCCGTTTCTCATCCTTGGCAGTGGAGTATTTCCACTTGTCTGCTTCCCTCCAGCGTAGTAAAAATCGTCCATCACCACGTTGGTTGATAGTCACTCTCGAAGCTCCATATTTAATTTCCTTGGCATCTGCCATGTAGAGAACTTGACATTACATGACATTAAAAACAAGGCTTAAAATGACCCAAAAAGGCGGATATTGGCACCTTTCTATTTTTGATATATAGCCGTCTATATGGCTTGTAATCATTGTTTATATAGGGATTTAAGCCCTTGGTCTTGTGAATATTTGATTTTTCAAGAGTCGGTTTGCAAAACCGATATTCGCGGGTTCGATTCCCGCTCCCGCCTCCAATTTAATCCACCAATCACGGTGGATTTTTTTATGTCCGCATCACACGCCCAAACCGTCACTTTCACCAAGGCGGCAGCGGGTTTGAGCGCACCGGCAGTGCGTGCATCACGCCATCTTGCAAACCAGCCCAGCCGAAGGCATTCAAGGCCCAAATGTCACCAACATGAATAGACGCTTTGAAATAATGGATTTGGAGTGAGCAAGGTGTTTTAACATCTAATTCCTGAGGAAATTTCTGGCGATTTTTATCCAACAAGACCATAATCACACGAAGGTTTTGCACTTGGTTTTGAGAGTTGTAGGCATGATTACATCAATAGAAAGAGAATGACGATGGTTTTAGAAAACAAACTTAATCTACAAGATCAGGCTTCACTGGCGAGGGCTGAGGAGGAGATCAGTAAGAGAAAAGCTAAGGAGCTTTTTGATTCGGGCGATATTACCAATGTGGAAGTTGGCACTTATGCAGGGCTTGCCTTTATTCATCAGTATTTGTTTGATGAAATTTATCATTTTGCGGGGAAGTTGAGAGAATTGAACATGGCGAAGGGGAATTTTCGCTTCGCATCAGTCATGTTCCTCAAGCCTTCTCTGGAGCATATTGATAAGATGCCGCAGCAGACTTTTGATCATATTGTCGAAAAATATGTGGAGATGAACGTGGCCCATCCTTTTCGAGAGGGTAACGGCAGAGCCACGCGAATCTGGCTCGATTTAATTCTCAAACAAGAACTCCAACAAGTGGTCGATTGGAATCAAGTGGATAAAGAAGACTACCTCATGGCGATGGAGCGCAGTGTCGTAAAAGATACCGAGATCAAACACCTGCTGAAACAGGCTCTAACTTCTAAAATCAATGACCGAGAAGTCTATCTGAAAGGTATCGATGTGAGCTACTACTACGAGGGATACACCACCTTTAAAGCGGACGAGTTGTAATGGAAAAGCCGATGCTCAACCCGCATCACGTAGTGGATTTTGGCTGCGTGGTGTCAAACTGCCCTCTCCAGTAGTCTAGGCGTTCTTTGATGCGTTTTTCTAGGCCGTTTTCGGTGGGGGTGTAGTAGGTTCTGCCTTCTGGGAGGTAGGCTTGGGGGATATAGTTGCCTTCGTAATCGTGGGCGTAGCGGTAGCTGAGCTCGGCATCGGTGGCGCCGGATTGGCTGGCGAGTTTCTTGCGGGTTTTGGTGCGTAGGTGGGCGGGCACGGCGAGGGTGCGGCCGTGTTTGACGTCTTGCATAGCTTCGCCAAGACCAGCGTAGGCGCTGTTAGACTTGGGTGCGGTGGCAAGGTAAACGGTGGCGTGGGCGAGGGGGATACGGCCTTCTGGCATGCCGATGAACTCAAAGGCTTGCTGGGCATCCATGGCGACGCGGAGGGCGTTCGAGTCCGCAAGGCCGATGTCCTCGCTGGCGGAAATAACGAGCCTGCGCGCGATGAAGCGCGGGTCTTCTCCTGCGGTCAACATCTTGGCGAGCCAGTAGAGGGCGGCATCTGGATCTGAGCCGCGGATGGTTTTAATAAACGCAGAAATGGTATCGTAGTGGGCATCTCCATCGGCGTCATAGACGATGGCTTTTTGCTGGATGGACTCCTCTGCCACTTCCAGGGTGAGGTGGATACTGCCGGTTTCATTTTCCGGAGTGGTCATGGTTGCCAGCTCCAGGGCGGTGAGGGCTTTTCTAACATCACCATCACAAATGCGGGCGATGTGAGCGAGCGCATCGGCATCGGCATTGATGGAGAGCTGACCAAGGCCACGGTCGGGATCAGAGAGGGCGCGTTCGAGGACTTGGATGACATCGGTTTCCTCGACGGCTTCTAACTGAAAAATCTGCGAGCGGGAAACGAGGGGGGAGTTAACGTAGAAGTAGGGATTATGCGTGGTGGCGCCTATGAAGCGCACGGTGCCTCGCTCTACGTGGGGGAGGAGGACGTCTTGTTGGGCTTTGTTAAACCGATGGATCTCATCGATGAAGAGGATGGTAGTTTGGTCCCGGAGGTTTCGCCAGTGTTGGGCTTGGCTGATTTTCTCACGGATTTCCGCGACGTTGGATTCCACGCCATTGAGCATCTCGAACCGGCAATCCGTGCTGCGCGCGATGACGGTGGCGAGGGTGGTTTTCCCGGTGCCGGGCGGTCCTACCATCAACAAGTGGTGACTGCCGGCGGCTGCAATTAACAGAGCGCGTTTGGCGGCACTCTGGCCAAGAATCTGATCGTAATGGTTCGTGCCACATTGGGTTAATAAGCTCGGCTTAGCTTGGGGTGGTTGAACAGCGGCCTGAGACTCGCCAACAAGATGGTTGCATAGATCGAGTAAGTGCGACGCCACGCGGAAGTCGCCG
>JBMYYO010000029.1:0-28503 GCA_049609505.1 Akkermansiaceae bacterium
CTTGATAGGTTGCCAGCAGCGTGAGTATGGCACCTGAGAGTTCGATGGTGGTGAAGCGTTCTTGGAACAAAAAATAACCGCCTACCGCAGTGCAAATAGGAAGCAGCATTTGGATCGATGCACCTGTGGAGACATCAAGGTGACGGTAGGCTTGGGTCATCCACAGTTGGCCGAAGGTAACGACCCCACCCGCAGCGAGCAGCCAAAGCCCAGCATTCAGTGGCAAGGTGGGAAGGTCAGGCGCAGCAAATGGGATGGCTAACAGTGCGCCATAAACACATTGCGCAGCGTAGATCGTGGAGGTGTGCTCGGTGTGGTGAAGTTTCCGAATCAGCACCACCACTGCCGCAGCAAAGATTGCTCCTAACAAAGCAAGCAAATCGTATTTTGAAACACCCCCCGCCAGTGATTGATCACCAAGAAAGACGATCAGCCCGCAGAAGCCTGCGATGATCCATGTGAACTTTCGTTTACTCAATGCCTCTTTCAGAAAAACGGCTGCAATGATACTGGCGAATATCGGGTAGGTTAGATTGATAATCACTGCCCTCCCCGCGCCGAGGTGGATGATGCTGAGGTAGTAGAGATAAATTCCGCAAGCACCTAACAGACCTCGCAGCACGACAAGTGGACGACTGACCAGATGGCCTGCTTCAAGCCCCCTACCACGGGTGAAGAGCAGCCAAACAAGCACGACTCCTGCGAGGCCGCGAAACAAGGTCACCTGCCAACCATCGAGATCAGGGAACCTTAATGAAAGCCAGCGAACCAGAAGCGTGTTCACGGTGAACAAAACCACCGAGCCGAGCATTTGTAATACTCCTGATTTTTCGCATCTCTCCGCCTCGCTCATCGCGGTAAGGTTCTAGTGGCGTGGCGAGAGTTTGTCCACTGTGCTATTTTGCTTCGCTACTTTCTGGCGGGAAAATCTATTAGTTCGTATGGACAAATTATTGCTCCTCGGAGCTGTAATAAACCTCTGCGCCTGGGCCAAAACTCACTCGGCGGGATTGCCATGTTTCGCCGGCTTTGATCTCAGGAAGGTCAGCATAGCTTTTCTTCGCTTTGGAGTAGGGAATGGCGGTCATTTCCATAGTTATTTTGAGTTCCTTGCCTGTTCCTTTGTAGGAGGTATTATAAGTCATCTCAGCGGAGTTCTTCCCCTCAAGCAGTTGTCTCTTCCCAGCAGCAAACTGAAAGCTAGACTGTGTGATGCTTGATCTCTGAAAATACAAATGATCGAACTCAACGATAAAATATCCTGCTTGGATCATTATGTTATCGCAAAGTGCAGGTTCGCCTCGGCGGGGTGTCCCCATCGGGGCAAGAATGTGCTTATTGATTACGAGGACTGTCTGGTAATGAACCTCTCCACCTGTGTAAAAATAATCAAACGATTGCCGCACAAGTTTTCCATCAAACATCATCTTGCAGTGCAACAAGGCTACCTCATTTTTACCTGATTGCACTTTAAAGACTGATTTTTTGATTCCTAGATCACTAGGCTCTAACACATCGGCTGAGGGGTAGTTTTGCTCACGGTCAGGTGGTGCCACCGATGAGCCATCAACCCACTTCAGCCAAACGGCACCGCCCAGTAGCACCAACAGCACAAGGCTGGTGAGGATGAGTGTTTTTTTACGGAGTGCGGCGCTAATCATATCAGAGTCAGCAGAAGCGTATGTGTGATCCCCCACCTGTCACCTTCAAAAACAAAAAAGCTCGGACAGCTTATCTTAGCCATCCGAGCTTTTAGAAATTGGAGCGGGTGAAGAGATTCGAACTCTCGACATCAACCTTGGCAAGGTTGCGCTCTACCCCTGAGCTACACCCGCGTTGCTTGTAGTGGAACTTGCGTTGCCACCTTGCTAGCGCGGGGGCTTCTATACATTCTGGACAACGGCACGCAAGACCTTTTTTGAAAAAAATCCCATCATGCACAACTTCGGGATTGGTTTTTGGTCGATTGAAATTAAACCTCTCCCCATGGACATTCTCAGCGAGATCATGGATCACAAGCTCAAGGAGGTGGAAGCGCTCATGCCGCACCTTGAAAAATATCGCGCAGCAGCACTAGAACGCAACGATTTTGGCGGTTTTCGCACCGCACTTGACCGCGGACCGGATCGACTGGGTATCATTGCTGAGGTTAAGCAAGCCTCCCCATCTGCCGGAATCATTGACCCCAACTTTGATCCTCTGCGCCAAGCCAACATGTATCTCGATGGCGGCGCCAGCTGCATGTCCGTGCTTACTGATGAGAAATACTTCAAGGGCTCCCTAGCCGATCTCACAAAAATCTCCCCAGCGTCAAACATCCCGCTGTTGAGAAAAGATTTCATCCGCCATGAGATACAGATTTATGAGGCCATCATCGCGGGAGCAGATGCCATTTTACTCATTGTGGCTGCCTTGGATGATGAGGCGCTTCATAGGCTCTACCAAACGGCCAAGGACTTTCAGTTAGACGTCCTTGTAGAGGTGCACGATCTACCAGAAATGGAACGCGCCATTGACCTAGGAGCGGATCTCATCGGCATCAATAACCGCAATCTGAAAACCTTCAAAACCGATCTGGAAACCACCGCCCTACTCGCAGATGAGGTGGATGATAATGTGATCCTTGTCAGCGAGTCTGGCATTAAAACTACCGCTGATTGCCTACGGGTGCTGGAGGCAGGAGCCAATGCCATTCTAGTGGGAGAGACTCTCATGCGCGCTAACAATCCCGCCGAAACCATGCAGCAATGGCTCGACCTCAGACTATCCTAACCCCCTCCTCATTATGAAAACTCCCAACCTATTAAAACTCCTAACATCGATCACCCTCGCCTCCCTTCCAGCCTCTGCAATCTCGGCTGAAACCGTGCGCGTTTACCTCGGAACTGGTGATAAGGGCATCTACACCTCCCTTCTTGATCAAGAATCCGGATCACTGTCCGAGCCCACTCTCGCTGCTAAGATCCAAGGCAGTGGATTTCTAGCCATTCACCCTAACAAAAAACATCTCTACACCACAGGACACAAAGAAAAGGGCACAGGGCTCGTGCTTTCATACTCTATCGCAGCGGACGGCTCACTGCGCGAAACTAGCGCCCAGCCTATTCAGGGAAAGAGGCTCTGCCACGTCAGTCTCGATCACACATCACACACCCTGATGGCGGCGAACTACTCGCAGGGGAACGTCGTTTCTCTGCCAGTAAAAAACGATGGCTCACTCGGCAAGCTAACATCATTTCATCAGCACACTGGATCTAGCAGTCACCCACAACGCCAAACCAAACCTCACGCGCATTCGATTTATTCCGGTCCAGACAATCGGTTCGCCTACGCACCAGACTTAGGCATCGATAAGGTAATGATCTACCGGCTCGATCCCAAATCCGCCAAGCTCACCCCCGCTGGGTACGCCACCTCTCCATCGGGCGCTGGCCCTCGGCACATGAAGTTTGGCAAAGATGGCAAATACGCCTACGTGCTCAATGAGCTATCCGTCTCTATTTCAGTTTACGAGAGAAACAAAAAAACCGGGCAACTAACCGCCAAGCAACTCATTGACACTCTCCCTCAGGGAATGGGAAAAAAAGAAATGTCCTGTTCAGAAATCCGCATCTCACGTGATGGCAAATTCGCCTACTGTGCTAATCGCGATCTCACCGAGGCCAAACGGGATTCCGTTTCCGCCTTCTCAATCGGCAAGGACGGCACCCTCACACACCTACAAACCATCCACGCAGAAGTCTGGATACCCCGGAACATCAACATCGATCCATCTGGAAAATGGCTCCTAGTAGCAGGGCAGCGGTCAAACAACGTGCCTGTCTTCAAGATTAACCCCCAATCTGGCAAACTCAGCTTCACGGGAAACAAGATCGATCTCCCCGCACCGATGTGCATTGAGTTTAAGTAGGGCCGCGGGGACTCGAACCCCGGACCAAGGGATTATGAGTCCCCTGCTCTAACCAACTGAGCTACAGCCCCCTTGTATATGATGCCGCAATACCCCCAAGTAAGGTGGTGACCTGCGACGGCGGCGCTACGTTACTGAAAGGTTCCCGCTCGTCAATCACCAAGCCTCGATTGATTGATATTTTTCCAGTGAAAGATGCGCGGCGATAAGATGTATAAATCCAGTGGCTATAGCTCTGATTCCGTGCCAGATTACCATTACACCACACACGATCCTTGATAGGCTTCCCGTAAATTCACCAAACTATCCATGACTCGATATATCCCCGTCATCACACTCAGCCTTCTTTGCTTTTCTTGCCAAGATAAGGATACCTCTGCTTCGGCTCCGAATTTGGAAACAGAGGAGCGCACTGCGGTGGAAGCATTGTCCCCCGTGCAAACGATCTCGGCAGACACCCCTGTATCTTTTAACGAGCATATCCAACCGATCCTCTCTGCGAATTGCTACCATTGCCACGGCCCTGATTCCGGCTCTCGCCAGCCTGAGAAAAACCCACTCCGCCTTGACATTGAGGAGCATGCCTTCGCCAAACGAGAAAATGGCAAGCCCGTCATCATCAAAGGAAATCCAGACGACTCCTATCTCATCGAGCTACTCGAATCCAAGGACAAGGAGCAAGTCATGCCCCCCCACCCAGATAAAAACCCTCACGGCAAGGTGATGAAGCCAGAGGAAATCGCACTCATCCGTCGCTGGGTGAAGGAGGGTGCCAAATACGAGGCACACTGGGCATATATTCAGCCAAAAAAAGAACCCCTCCCAGAGACGAAACTTACAGAGTGGGTGCGGAGCCCTATCGATCACTTCGCTGCCGCCAAGCTTGAGCAAGCAGGTCTCAAACCAAACGATGATGAAGACAAGGCACGCCTCATGCGCCGCCTCCACTTTGACCTAACAGGACTACAACCCGCTCCCGAGGAGCTAAGTAAAATCCTCGCTGACACGCGCGACTGGGACGTGGTTTACAAAGAGGTTGTTGATCGGTTATTGAAAACGGACGCCTACGCTGAGCAATGGACGCGCCACTGGTTAGACGTCGCACGCTACGCAGACACGCACGGCATACACATTGATAACTACCGCTCCATTTGGCCCTATCGTGATTGGGTCCTCAATGCCTTCAAAACCAACATGCCCTTCGATCAATTCTCCTACGAGCAGATCGCTGGAGACATGATTCCCAATGCCACTCAGGAACAAAAAATCGCCAGTGGCTGGGGACGTTGCTTACCCACCACAGGAGAAGGAGGTGCCATCGCAGAAGAATACTTCGCCATCTATGCGCAAGACCGAGTGGACACCACAGCCTCTACTTGGCTGGGCCTAACAACAGGTTGCGCAGCATGCCACGATCACAAGTTCGATGCCATCTCAACCAAGGAAAACTATCAGCTTACGGCCTTCTATCGGAACACCACCATGTCCGCTCTCGATGGGAACAACGCCAATCACCCACCCAACCTTCTCGTCAAAACGAAAGAGAAAATTGAACAAGAAAAGAACAACAAAATCCAGCTCGCCAAACTCCATGCTGAACTAAAAACGCACCGCCAATCTCAAGAGCCAGCATTCAAGGCATGGCACGCTAAGAATCAAGGTAAGCAATCCTCCCCCGCACCTACCCCGGGCTTAGTGATCGACCTACCGCTTTCCACTCAAGCCAATGGCCTCACTGAGGCATCTGGCAAAAAACACACCAGCCTGAAACCACTGACCTGGGTTCCGTCCAACCAAAATCAGGCGGTGCAACTCACTGGAGGCAACGCCGTTAATCTTGGAAACTCGGCAGACTTCGAGCGCGATCAAGCATTTTCATACGGGGCATGGATCAAACTTCCCCATGGCGGCAGCGGCGGCATTATCGCCAAAATGAATGCTCCCTCCACGCATCAGGGATACGATCTCTGGCTAGAGGGAAATCAGCTCGCAGCCCACTTTATTCACAACTGGCCAGCCAATTTCATGAAGGTCCGCACCAAGGCTCCATTCCCTAACAATAAGTGGTTTCATGCCTTTGTCACCTATGACGGATCTAGTAATATTTCTGGTATAAAGATTTACATCAATGGCAAGGCGGTTCCCGTTGAAAATCAGGCCAACAAACTAACCAAAACGATTCGCACCAAGGTCCCACTGCTCCTCGGCAAACGCAACAACACTCAGCCTACGCCTAACCTGCAAATCCACGGAGTCAAAATTTTCAACCGTTCACTCACTCCACCTGAAGTGCGTAATTTAGCTGATGCTCGTCACATTGAAACCCTCCTAGCCTACTCATCCCCTAGCCCTGCTCAGCTTAATGAGCTACGTGAGTATTATTTCCAAACAGTTGATAAAAAAACGCATAGCATCCAAAAACGCATCAACGCCCTAAACACCCAAAAAGCAAAATTAGCCAAGCAAAACACCTACACCTTGGTGATGCAAGAAAAGCCAAAGGCAAAGCCGTTCGCCCATATCCTCACCCGTGGTCAATACGCCAGCAAAGCGGAAAAGGTTTACCCTGATGTCCCCGCTGCACTCCCGCCCATGGCAAAAGACACCCCGCGCAACCGACTCGGATTAGCCAAATGGATCACTCGCAAGGACAACCCACTACCTGCTCGCGTCACCGTCAACCGCTACTGGTATTACTTCTTTGGAAAGGGCATTGTTGAAACCACTGGCGACTTCGGAGTCATGGGAGCACGACCAACCCACCCCAAGTTGTTAGACTGGCTCGCTGTTGATTTTGTAGAAAGCGGCTGGGACCTACGCCACCTAGTGCGCACTATTGTCACCTCATCCACTTACCGACAGAGCGCACAAATATCCGAGGAAAAACTCCGCCGAGATCCACTTAATAAACTCCTCTCTCGTGGACCACGCTACCGGCTCGATGCAGAGCAAATCCGCGACCTCGCACTATCGGCATCCGGACTCCTACACCAGCAAGTAGGTGGACCATCCGTAAAACCCTACCAGCCCAAAGGCATCTGGGAGTCAGTTGCCATGAAGCAGTCAAACACGAGAAACTACAAGCAAGATGGCGGGGAGAAACTTTACCGCCGCTCGCTCTACACCTTCTGGAAGCGCACCGCTCCGCACCCATCCATGGAAATTCTCAATGCCCCAGTGCGAGAAGTTTCCTGCGTCAAACGAGAGCTCACTAACACCCCACTCCAAGCCTTTGTGGTGATGAACGATCCACAGTTTGTAGAGGCATCCCGCCAGCTTGCTTCCCGTGCCATGAAGTCATCTAACAATCCACTTGAACGTATTAACTTTATCAGCAAAGAACTACTCTCCCGTAGCGTCAGCAATGATGAAGCAGATGTCATCCGCAATACCTACAAACAAGCGTATGAGAAATTCAAAGCCACGCCCGATGACGCAAAAAAACTCATTGCCGTGGGTGCTTCCAAAGCGGACGCATCACTCGATGCCGCTGAGCTTGCCGCATGGACAATCATCGCCAATCAGGTGCTCAATATGGATGAGACGTTGAATAAGTAGTATTCCACACCGCCGATTTACGGCTACACGCAGCGTGGCCGCTTCAGCAAAATGGCCGAATCACCTTTGCCGCCCTCACTTCAATGCCTGCATGACTTTCTCAACAGGCAAACCGACAACATTGTTATAGTCACCATTCACGGCACTAATAATCATCTCACCGTGATCTTGCACTGCGTAAGAGCCAGCTTTATCCATAACATGCACTTGGCTCATGTAGGATTGAATAATTTGATTTGTTAGATCTTTAAAAACAACTTCCGTAATCTCGTGAAAGCAGTGGCAGCCTCCCTCGCTTGCTATGCAAACGCCAGTGCACACCTGGTGGGTTCTCCCTGAAAGTTTTTCTAACATCTGAGCAGCTTCCGCTTCTGACTTCGGCTTCCCCAACGGTGTGCCATCGATATAAACCAATGTATCTGCGCCAATAACGATGGCATCCGGGTGCTGCGCGGCTACGGCGGCGGCTTTAAGTTTAGCATTAGCTTCACAAAGCAGATGCAGTGGCATAGTGGCATCATGCAGCTCCTCAGCAGGTGATGGAATTACATCAAACTCCAGCCCCTCGGCGAGGAGCATTTCTTGGCGGCGCGGGGAGCCGGAGGCGAGAATGATTTTGGACATGAGGTGGAATAAACGCAGAGGGGTGCGGAGTCCATGCTATTTATCCTTTTGATAATGCCTCACCCAATCGATCTCCATACCAGCGGGAAAGTCGGAAGCTTTAGTAGGACCACGATGTTTGGCATTCACCCAGCCACCGCCGATCTGCATACTCATAATAACGTAAAATGGCTGATTGAACGGCCATTGTTTCTCCCCGAGCGATGGCACACGTGGGTAGGAGTGGACCGGCTTACCATTCACCAAGAACGTGATTTTGTCCTCCGTCCACTCACAGCCATAGACATTCCAGCCGTCTTTGTTTATTTTTGTTTTAGCGCTTTGTTGGGGGACGTTTTTGAAAACACTTTTGTCGGCAGCATTTCTATAATCCTTAGTCAGTGGTGAATGCACGGTATGATACACAAAGGGATCAAAGTTGAGATGTTCCATGAGATCGATTTCACCATTATCAGGGTGCTTTCCTTTCTCGCCTAGCAGCCAGAGCGCGGGCCACGCACCCTGAGCTGACTTGAAGCGTGCGCGGATGATGATTTTCCCATGTAGGAAGGAAAACTTCCCCTTACTGGTCACACCAGCTGTTAGATAAGGAGAGGGGTCAACTTTTCTATTTTTATTCTGCACTCCTCGCAAGTGAAGTATGCCGTCTTTAACGGTCAGCAAGCTCGGATCAGCCGACATGGTATTGCTCCAGTCCGCACCGCTCCTTTTACAGAGTGCCCAGTTCTCAGTATTCAGCTCGGTGCCGTTAAACTCATCCTGCCAGACGAGCTTCCATCCATTTTCGTTAGACGTTTCACGGACGGGTGATTTTGATTGCGCTAGGCTTTCTTGTGGAGAAGAGAGTGTGAGCGCCGCTAGGATAACCGGAAAGATGATTTTCATGATACCGAGCATACGGCCAGCACTGCGCAAGTTTTGCTTTTTTTGTCATCACAATTGCCCGTCGCTTGCCCTCAGAGCCAGATACGTTTATCTGGCAAGCTATGAAGCTTCCTGACCGCGATCTCATCCGTAAATACAACCAACCGGGGCCTCGCTACACATCTTACCCGACCGCACCTCATTTTTCTGAAGAAATTGATAAGGCGGTGCTTGCCGCCCAACCAGACGGTGAGACGAGCGAGCTTTCGCTCTACTTTCACATCCCCTTTTGCAAGTCGCTCTGTTGGTTCTGCGGCTGCACTAAGATCATCACTCAGAAACAAGATCGCGCTGATCATTATTTGGATCTTCTGGAAAAAGAAATCGATCAATACATCGCCCATGCCAAACCTGGCCGTAAGGTGCGCCAGCTTCACTTTGGTGGTGGCACACCGAATTACCTTTCGCCCGAGCAGATCAATAGGTTTTCCACATTTCTCCATGATCGGTTTGAGTTCCACCCTGACGCGGAGCTATCTACCGAGCTGGACCCACGCACGCTGACGCATGAGCACATCTCTGCCTTCCATGAGATGGGAATCAACCGCGCGTCTATCGGTGTGCAGGATGTAAAACCTGAAGTGCAAATTGCCATTCACCGGGTGCAAACAGACGAGCACAATCGCAATGCCCTCAAGTGGCTGAGAGAGGCCGGCATCAGCTCCTGCAACTTGGATCTCATCTATGGATTACCGAAGCAAACGCCGGAATCGTTTGAGGATACCCTTCACCACATTCTTGATTACTCGCCGGACCGCTTGGCTGTTTTTTCCTACGCTCACGTGCCGTGGATTTCACCAGCCCAGAAGATTCTTGAGACGAAGGACTTACCCGACGCAGAATCAAAACTCTTGATGCTGGAAAAAATCATCACCATCCTCACTAACAATGGCTACCATTACGTAGGCATGGATCACTTTGCAAAACATGATGATTCACTGTCTGTGGCACAGAAGAACGGCACTTTGCAGAGGAATTTCCAAGGATACTCCACTCACGGCGGTGTGGAAATATGCGCTTTTGGTATGTCATCCATCTCCCAGACAAGCAGATCCTACCGCCAGAACTTCAAAGATATCACCGATTACGGACAAGTGGTGCAGGCGGGTAAGATGCCCATTGATCGCGGCATCATCCTCACTGATGAAGATGTGCTGAGGCGGGATATCATTATGGGGATCATGTGCCAGCTCAAGATCGACTACGCGCAAAAATCCACTCAGCACAGCATCGACATCAAAGCTCACTTTGCAGACTCCCTCAGCCAGCTTAAAGGGATGGAGCAGGATGGCTTACTGGAACTGGGAGAAACATCCATGCAAGTCACCGAGGCAGGCAGGCTCTTTATCCGAAATATCGCCATGGCATTTGACGGCTACCTACCCCAAGGGGAAACACAATCCGGCAAGTTCTCAAAGACCGTGTAATTGCAGATGATTTATTTTTCTGGCACATGTTAAATAGGAGTGCTGAACTGCCGCTATGAAGTATTTGCTACTTACAACCTTCCTAATACAGGCCAGCACCGCATCACCTCTAACAAAATGGTTTCAGCTACCTAAAAAAGAGCGTGGCGCCATCCCCGGCATTGTGCTCAACACCAAAATTGAAACCGCTGAGGACCTCCAGAAAGCCAAAAAGGCAGTTTGGACTGCCTACAAAGACGGCGCAGTCAAACGAGGCTGGGACAAGGCGTTCCCCGCTGAACCTGGTGATATAAAAAGCTGGATTAAGGACGGTAAGCTCACCTTCAACACGGCTGATTTGGGTGCAAAAAAAATGCCCTACATCATCCTCGCGAAGGGGAAAAAGCCAGCCGACGGATGGCCAGTATTTTTCTGCCTCCATGGGGGCGGCGGTAATGCTAGAGCCGAAGGGCCGCATAGCTGGCAGGTGAACACCCGCGAATGGCAAGCTCAGATGCAGCTCAGCACACGTGTCTGGGAGTCACCCGGGCTTTACATTATCCCCCGCATGGCAGATGACCGCGAAGGGCGCTGGTATTACGGCTACAATCAGGTGTTCCTTGACCGTGCCATCCAGCAAGCCATTTTATTCAATGGTGCCGACCCTAACAAAATTTACCTCATGGGCATCTCCGAGGGCGGCTACACAGCATTCCGCCTAGGCTCCATGATGGCTGATCGGTGGGCGGGCTCATGCGCCATGGCGGCAGCTGAGCCGCTGGGTAATGCCCCACCTGAAAACATGCAGCACGTAGCATTCCGCTGCGGCATTGGTGAAAAAGACAGCATGTTCGATCGTATCGGGCTTGCTAGGAACTACTTCAAAAAACTCAACGAGTGGAAAAAGAAACACCCCCAGAATTTTAACTTCTACTTTGATGAGCAAAAAGGACGCGGCCATGGCATCGATTACAAACCAGGCCCTGCATGGATCGCTAATTACACCAGAAACCCAGTGCCTAAAAACTTCCACTGGACCGTGATCAAACAGCACGATCGCCATCGTAATCGACTCTACTGGCTCGCTCTCGATGAGTCCCCTGCAAAACTTCCCCTCAAGCTCACGGCCGCAGCAATGCCTAACAACACCATCAAAATCACCGCTCTGGATAAAGATGGCAATAAGGCGACAGGTATCTCACTCCGCATCTACCTTAGCTCCACATTAGTGGATATGAGCAAGCCTGTCACCATCAGCATCAATGACGGACAAGCCAGACTAGAAGGCATACCCACCCCAAGTATGGGAGCTCTTATCCGCAGCACAGCGGAGCGCGGAGATCCTACGCAGGTGTTCCCCGCTGAGTTCAAAATCAAGTTCTAACACCTCCCCTCCTACCATGGACGAGAGCGGCTACAGCATTGTTAAGAATGTAATTCCACACAGAATTCCTGAGCTGATCAAGGAGTTTAGTAGGCTTGCTGCTAGTGCCGAGCGCGGATGTGTTCGCCATGTTTTCCCCCACTCCACATTGATTAGAGAGCTTGCTTGCTCACAAGAATTGCTCACCCTCATCCCCACAGGGCACTTGCCTGTGCGCTGTATTTTGTTTGATAAAACTCCCGCCAACAATTGGCCCGTAGCCTGGCACCAGGACCTAACCATTGCGGTGAAACAAAAAGCTAAAGTAGCAGGTTTCAACAATTGGTCAGCCAAAGAAGGTGTGCCACACGTACAGCCCCCAGCATCATTGTTAGAAAACATGATCACACTACGGCTCCACCTCGATGACACCCCATCGGAGAACGGTGCACTCCAAGTGATCCCTAGCTCACACTTGCTGGGTAAAATCTCCGCAGACAGCTCAGCACGTGACACCACCCCCACCACCTGTGAATGCAAACGTGGTGATGTTTTGATCATGAAGCCACTCATCTTACACTCATCCGCGCGCAGTAAGGAGCCAGCTCACCGGAGGATTATTCATATTGAGTATGCTGACCGCAGCCTCCTGCCTGCTGCGCTGGACTGGTATGAAGATCTTAACTGAGAGCCACCTTTCAAGTTCTGAACAGACTCACGGCTTGCCAAGCGGATAGTTTCCGCTACAAAACCTCCTGCCGAGAGGAATCAACTATGGAAGCAACACAAGCAGAAGGTTTAGCCATCATGACATCTGGCGGGGACGCCGCCGGAATGAACCCCGCCGTTAAGGGCGCCGTTGATCACGCACGCAGCTTGGGCTACAAGCCGTTTTTGATTTATAACGGCCTGCGTGGTCTGATTGAGGACCGTATTGAGGAGGCAACCCCGCTGGCTGTTTCTGGTATTATGCACCGTGGTGGCACGGTGTTGAGATCCTCACGCTCGAAGCGATTTTTTGAATACGAATCTCGCAAACGCGCCTACGAAAACCTCCAGCGCCATGGCATTACCAAATTGGTTGTCATCGGTGGTGACGGCTCATTCCGTGCGCTAAACCAATTCTACAGCGACTTCAAGGTCCCCTTTGCTGGCATCCCCGCAACCATCGATAATGATATTGCTGGCACCGATTACTGTCTAGGCGTGGACACGGCACTAAACATGATCCGCCAGTCCGTCGATAGCATCCGTGACACTGCTAACTCCTTCAGCCGAGCATTCGTTGTGGAAACCATGGGGCGCCATTGCGGCTATCTCGCCATGGCATCAGCCGTCACCAGTGGCGCGGAAATTTGCCTCGTTCCTGAGCTTGAATACGATCTCAATACCATCGGCGAAAGATTACGCTGCGAGCTTGATGAAGGCAGAAACTTCCTGATCGCTATCGTCGCTGAAGGTTGCAATATGAGTGACTACCTCACGCGCTGGATCAATGACACCCTCAAGATGGATGCACGCCTGACTATTCTCGGCCACATTCAGCGTGGCGGCTCACCGACGGTTAGAGATCGGCTCATGGCATTTAAGTTTGCCGTAGCTGCGGTAGAATCCCTGCACCGTGGAGAGACATGCAACATCATGGTTTACAAATCAGGAAACTTCGGCACCGTTCCCATCCAAGAGGTGGCGGACAACAACAAGGTCTGTGTAGATCCCACATTGGTAGAACTCTGCAAACCTCTCTGCCGCTAGCCGCTAGCAGCAGCCACTTACTCGTCTAGGAATTTCCCAGGGTTAAGCAAGCCCTTGGGATCAAGCGCGGACTTCACCGCGCGATGCACATCCATGGATAAACTCCCAAGTGCCTGCTCTATCCATGGTTTTTTGGCAAGGCCGATGCCGTGTTCCCCGCTGATCACGCCGCCGTTTTCAATCACCCAAGCGAAGAGCTTATCCAGAGCTGCATCCGCTTTCTTTTTGGTCTCAGGGTCATCGTAATTTTCTACCATCAAATTGGTATGGATATTGCCATCACCTGCGTGCCCGAAGCACGCCACGGGAATGCCCGTTTCCTGCTGTAGCTTCTCTGCAAAATTAACTAGCTCCACCAGTCTCGAGCGCGGCACCACGATGTCCTCGTTTAGTTTCGTCAGCCCAGTGTGTTTCAACGAGTATGAAAAATCACGGCGCAGTTGCCAAATACGCTCACACGCAGCCTCATCCGGCGCTTCATCTACCCGCAACGCCCCACAGCCTAACAGAAAATCACGCAGTAGAGAAAGCTCACGGGCCACCGTTTCCTCCTTCCCATCAATCTCAATCATCAGATAGGCATCACCAGGCGGGAGCTTATCCGCCCCTAGGTAATCCCGCGCTGCTGCCATCGTGAAACCATCTGTAATCTCCAGAGCCGATGGCAAGGTGCCAGAGTCTAACACCGCCTGCACCGCTGCCGCCGCACAGGAAAAATCAGGAAACGAAGCACCTAACATCGCACGGCACATCGGGTGAGGAATAATGCGCAAGGTGATCTCAGTAACAATACCCAGCATACCTTCAGAGCCAACCATCAGAGATGTTAGATCAAAGCCCGTGGAGTTCTTATGGCAGCGCCCACCGGTCCGCAGAATCTCACCACTAGCTAATACAACCTCTAAGCCTAACACATACTGCTTGGTGACACCGTATTTCAGACAACGAGGCCCGCCAGCATTCGTTGCTATATTTCCTCCTATCGAGCACTCTTTCAGCGATGCTGGATCAGGCGGATAGTACCAGCCATGCTCTCTAACAGCCTCTTGCAGCTCCCCTGTGATCACCCCTGGCTGAGTTACCACGGTGCCGTCCTTGGGGGAAATCTCTAGGATGCGATTCATCCTCATCATGGAAATAAGAATCCCCCCCCGCACTGGCACACAGCCCCCAATGTGCCCCGTGCCTGCTGCCCGAGTATAAACGGGAATATTGTTTGCCGAGGCGTATCTTACTACCAATGCCACGTCTTCCGTGCTTTCCACAAAGATAACAACCTCTGGCATGGCCGATGCATGCCATTTGTCACTGGAGTGCTCCCGCAAGACATCATCAGAAATCGATACCCGATTCTCGCCTAACAGATCTACTAATTGAGCGTGTAATGTTTCCACGAGCGATTTCTAGCACGGTTCGGCACGATTAAAACAACCTATTCCAAACCAAGCCCCCAATTATAATAGCTGACCATCAAGTTTATGACACAATGGTAACCATCAAAAACATGTCACAAATCCTCACCCTCAAAACAATCTCATCCAGAGCCAAACCTCTAAGCCTCAGACATTTAGAATCATTCTAAAAAAATATGAACAAAATAGACCCAAACTGCATCTCATAATATAAGGAGATGTTTTTACATAGTGAACACATTTTTATGCAATAAAACCCGCTCCTATGACGTTTAACTCTATGAAGGTAATAACATAGAGATAAGTTTACACAAAAAATGAATTCTAAACCGCTTAACTAATAACGAACTGACTTATCCACAGCCACACGCTCACAAAAAACCACCCAACAGTCACTCTCCCCAACCCAAATATTAATCACCAAGCCAAAATACCATGTCCAGATTTGAATCAGACACCAGCCTGCGGCTCTACCTGCGGGAAATCTCAAAAACAGACCTCCTTACACCTAAGGAGGAGATCGAACTTGCTGCCCGGATTAAGAAAGGCGACAAAAAAGCCCGCGCGCACATGATCCGCGCTAACCTTCGCCTCGTGGTGAAAATTGCACAGGATTACTCCGGCTACGGGCTGCCCCTTGCCGACCTCATCTCAGAAGGAAACATCGGACTGATGAAAGCCGTAGAACGCTTTGATCCAGCCAAAGGAGGTAAGCTCAGCACCTACGGCTCATGGTGGATCAAACAATCCATCAAGCGCGCCTTAGCAAACCAGAGCAAAACCATCCGCCTCCCCGTCCATATGGTCGATAAAATCGCCCGGATGCGCCGCATTTCCACCATGCTTGCTGAGTCTATCGGCCGCGAGCCTACGGACTCAGAGCTTGCCGAGGAGCTAGGCATTCCACGCAAGAAGCTAGCCCTTCTCAAGCGTGCCGCCAAGCGCCCCACATCTCTAAACGCCCCAGTGCACGAGGATGACAGCTCAGAGTATAGCGATATCATCGGCGATGAACGCGCCGTTGACCCCTTCGATGCACTCGATAACAAGAGCATGCACGGAGAGCTCGATGAAATGTTGTCCGTTCTCGATGAGCGCGAGCACCGTATTATCGATGCCCGCTTCGGCCTGGATGGCAAAAAACCCATGACTTTAGAAGAGGTTGGCCTCGAATTCGGGGTCACTCGAGAAAGAATCCGCCAATTGCAAAATATTGCGCTTGAAAAGATGCGCAAAGCATTGCATAGGAAGGAGTCGCCAATTCCAGACCCGCTTAGCGGACCTCTGGCGGAGGCTTCATAAAATAAAAACGCAATCCAAAGGTGCCGATCCTATCGGTGCCCGAAAGATTGGGATCGTAGGTGTGAAGAGCGGTGGACGTAAGTCTGCCGCTCTTTTCTTTTTCTAGCAAACGCCTCCTTCCCGCTCCCTTTCTTAATGCAATCAAGCTAGGTTTTTTGGGGGGGACAGGGTTAACAAGATTGAGAGACCAGTTGGTTTTATTCTAGAAGCAAAAAAAATCCCGTTAATCTTGTAAATCCTGTCCAAAACTACTGAGCACCTTGCTGTTTTCCACTTAACTTGACAGCCCTGCCGTCTGCCCACTTTCTAAGGTCTCTCCTCTTGACAAATTTGAGGCTTATAGATTAGCCAACTGCATGCTGTTTTTCATCCCCCTCCACCTGCTAGCTATCGCTGGCATCATGTACCTCTATGCCAAGTATGAAGCCGATATTTCAACAGCCAAGATCTGCTTAGTTTTCACCCTCCCTATTCTTGCTTACTGCATTCTCTGGGCAAGTGTTCAAGCTGCCGCTGGGACTGGCTCAGCTACCTTGTTCTCTATCATTGTATTTTCTCCCGTTATTTTTTTGTTAGTATGGGTCGCTCTAAAAATGTGGTTCTACGTGGGATGGGGCAAGGCCGCTGCCATTTCTGGGACTTTTGCAGGCTACATGGTCGTGTTCTTTATTGCATTCGCCTCCATGATGCTCAGCAAACCAAGCGAATCAACCGAGCCTAAAGTGATCCAACCGAGCAAAGAAAAACAAGAACGTATCAATAAGTCTGAAGAGAAAGGGCAGCAGGCAGCAAAGCTTGCAGAAATCGAGGCCGCTAAATCATTCACCACACAAGTCCCCTCTGGCACTAACATCACAAAGCTCGGAAAATTTTATGCCGCCGAGAGGTTTTTCATCACTCTCAGCACCAATGAATTATCTGTTAGACTCAAGGCGAGTGGCCCAAAGCTTCATAAATTTAAGCTAAACCTTTCAACATCGTGGTTAATTCACATCGAGAGCGATACATCCTACTGGGTCTATCAAGGGCCTAGGCACATCAAAAATCGCTACAGAAACAGCTACTTCCCAGCCTGGGTAGAGCACGTCACAACCGATGGCAGCAGCCTCACAAAGGTCTATTCCATCAAAGATTCAAGCCTTCTCGAAAAGCTCCCAAAGAGCATCAAGACGCAGATGGATCAAGATATTCTGGCTACCCCCCCTCCTAAAAAGAAATAAAGCCACTATCGTGAGGCCGTTTGATAACTAGGCAGGCGGAGAAAAAAGATTCGGCGAGGAAGTCTCGCCGCTGCGCATGATCGTTTTCTTAAAAAACGCTCAAAAAACGTTTTTTGCCATGTCGTATGACAATCATGCCATTCACAAACTCGGTCTTTAATGCCTAAATCGAGTGAGTTGCGGAGAGGATTCCCTCATCTATCAATGAACCGCATACTCACCAAAACCCAATTGAAACAATTATGAAACTAAACAAAATGACAAAAACCTCAGCTATCCTCGCGGGCAGCATGATGTTTGCTGGTTCAGCAGGAGCCGCCACCTCTTTCCTCTCTACCTTCGATGATGGCACAAATGCCACTAATGATGGTGCGTGGACAGGCTTTGCAACTTATGCTTACGCTGATAACTACACGTTAACCCCTCCTTCCGGGAGCGGATCCCACTACGCCAAAACCAACTCTGGATCACTAACCGCGACGATCGATATAACAGACGGCGGAGCTGATAGTGCAATAATCGCGGCTGGTAATATGACTTTCAATTTTAGCACATGGCTGGGGAGTTATACAGGCAACATAGATCGCTCTCAAGTCAGCTACCAGTTTCTTGATGGCTCTACCACCCTCATCGGGGCAGCTGTCACATTTGATGACGGAGCAGTTTCCAAGCCAAACGGAACTTGGACCGAATACACCGATTCAGGGGCAGTACCCACGAACGCGGCATCAGTGGTTATCACGATCGCAGACAGTGCTGCAGCTGGCTCAGCTGGCTCCAATGATGGGTATGCTGACTTAGTTAGCTTCTCTACAACCGCCGTGCCTGAGCCAAGTTCAACAGCTCTACTCGGTCTTGGTGGACTTGCCCTGATTATGCGCCGCCGCAAATAGTCCGGTCACACCAAATCCTTTAACCTCACACAGCCTTCTGGAATCACCAGAAGGCTGTTTTTATGATGGCACTCTGCCTACCACATTTTTAAACTGCCAAAAGAAAACCCGATGAAACACAATCCTTCGCAGCCAGTTTATCAAGACACTCCAGAACTTGAAAAAGCGCGCAAAGCTTTTTTTAACCACGAGTATCAAAAAAGCCTGCGAATGTTTGAGCGTGCAGCAAAACGGCAGCCTCACAACATCATGGCACTCACCGATGCGGCCCGAGCTTTCGGACAACGGTACGAAATCGAAAAAGCAGCCCAATATGTGGAGAGAATGCTAATTCTTGGAAAAAGGAATCCGCAAGTGCGAATCCTAGCGGGCCAAACTCTCCGCATGATTCACCGTGCTGATGAAGCCATCCCTCATTTCAAAGCCGCTACCGTTATTGGAAAAACAAATCCCGATGTGCATATCGAGTATGCAGTATTGTTAGAGCGCAGAGGTGACTTGAGCGAAGCTCTTGATCAAACCGAGCGCTATCTTAGCTACGAGCAAGAGAACCTAGAAGCCACCCTGCTGAAAGCCCGCATCATACGGCGCATGGGAAGAGAGTGCGACGCCAAAGACATCTATCAAAGCATCAGCGAAAACAGCCGATGCTCACACTTTACCCGCGCACAAGCACTCAATGAGTGGGCCAATTTAGAAGACTCTCAGGGCGATCACGACGGTGCTTGGGAAAAGCTGCGCCTCAGTAAGTCATTGATCAGCGAGCTCCCAGAGAGCAAGCAGGCCTCTGCCCGCAGCGTCAGTGAACGCGCCGCCCTCCACCACCTAACAGATTCCATCACTCGTGAGCATTTTACCAAATGGGCTTCCCGCGAAGCTACCATCGATCAGCGCTCCCTGCTCCTCACTGGCTGTCCTCGCTCAGGCACTACCCTCATCGAAAAAATCCTCGACGCCCATCCAGAAATAATCTCCGCTGATGAGCTAGGTGCCTTCAGTAACTTTATCCTACCAGGGCTGGTTAATGGCAAGCGCGATACACAAGGTTTCTTCAATGCTGACACTCTCGATCGACTCCCCCCCGTGAGAGCCAAACGTGAAGAAAAGCGGTATTTCCGCTATCTACAGGACGCACTTAACGAAAAAATAGGTAACCGCATCCTCGTCGATAAGAACCCATCTGTCACCTTCACCATTCCCGTGCATCAGTATGTCTGGCCTAACAATAAAATTCTCTACGCCCTGCGAGATCCCCGCGACGTTGCGCTTTCCTGCTTCTTCCGTTGGCTGCCGATCAACAGCATGAGTGTGCGCTTCCACAGCCTAGAAGACACCTGTAAACGAACCGCCGAAGAACTTGAGTGTTGGCTACGCCTTCGGGAAATACTCCCAGAGGATTCATGGCACGAAACTCGCTACGAAAACACCATCGCAGACTACACCAACGAATCCAGCCAGATACTCAAGTGGATGAACCTCGGTTGGCACGATTCAATGACCAACTATCGCACCCACATGGCTAAACGCGGGGTAAACTCCCCTACTTACGAAGCCGTCACTCAGCCAATCTATAAAAAAGCCCAAAGCCGTTGGGAGAATTACCAACAACATTTCGAGCCCGTTATTGAGCAGCTCACTAACGTTATCGATGCCTATGGTTACAGGTAACTTCGCCTTAGGCGAACTGCTTGAGGAAGCGGGCGTCGTTTTCGATCAGGAGGCGGATATCTTTGATACCCCACTTGATCATTGCTAGACGATCTATTCCCATGCCGAAGGCAAAGCCTGTGACCTTGTCTGGGTGGAAAACATCATCGCCACGGCTCTTGCTGATCGCTTCAAATACGGCTGGATCGACCATGCCACATCCAGCGATTTCAATCCACTTAGGCTCCTGACCTTTGGCGTGAAGTTTGATATCAATTTCGAAGCTCGGCTCGGTGAATGGGAAGAAGTGTGGGCGGAAGCGCACCTCGGTATCTTTGCCAAACATGCTCTGAAGGAAAAACTCTAGCGTGCCTTTGAGGTCGCCAAGTTTTACGTCAGTGTCCACGTAGAGTCCTTCTAACTGATTAAATACAGAGAGGTGCGTGGCATCAATTTCATCGCGACGATATGCCGAGCCTGGAGCGATGATACGCACAGGCGGTGTTGCCTTTTCCATCGTCCGCACCTGCACACTGGAAGTGTGAGTGCGCAGTAGCTTTCCACTATCAAAATAAAACGTATCTTTCTCATTACGCGCCGGGTGATCTTCCGGTGTGTTAAGCGCATCAAAACAATGGAACTCATCCTCGATCTCAGGACCTTCTGCTAGGGCGAAGCCCATCCGGCGCAGCACCTGAATCGCCCGGTCCTTCACCTCAGTGAGCGGGTGGAGGCCTCCTGTGGGTAAGCTGCGTGCAGGCAGTGTGAGGTCAATCCCGCTAACGGATTTTTTATCGGCCTCATCAGCGAGTGCTTGTTGTTTCTCATCGATGGCAGAAGTGATCGCCTGCCGAGCTGCGTTGAGAAGCTGGCCCATCACAGGTTTATCCTCCTTAGAAAGATCCTTCATGCCAGCGGATGCGGCAGTGAGACGTCCCTTTTTCCCGAGGAATGCCACGCGGGCATCATCGAGGGATTTTTCATCATTTGCAGCGGTAATCGCAGCAAGAGCGTCGGTTTGGATGGTATCAATTTCCTGTTTCACGGCGGGGATGGTTTAGTGGATTCTCGCGAGAAGTAAATGATATTCAGCAGCACTCCTACTTCCTATCGCTTAGCTCAAATGGAGGAGAAGCTGCTACTGTTGTGTTTGTTTTCTGACAGGATTGACAAGATTTACAGGATTATAAGAGGACAGATGATTTCATTCCCAAAAAAATCCCGTTAATCTTGTCAATCCTGTCAGAAAAATTCATTAACCTGCTTTCTCTCGAAGTTCGCCACCTCAGATGTCGCTTGAAAAAACGGCTCGATCAGCGAGTATCATTACCATGGAACGGAGAACATTTATTCAACTTGCCACGGCTGGCTCTGCGGTGGCGGCGGCAGGGCAATCGATTGCTGCCGAGGGAAAGGAAGACACCCAATTAGCGATCGGACACCCTGCGGTGATGGCACCTCGTAGCGACGGTATGGAGATCGTTTGGCGTGTCTCAGGGTTGGCGAAGGGCTATGTAGAATTTGGCGAAACAAAAGATCTCGGCCAAGTCGCGCGTGGCGATGACTGGGGACTACGCCCCGCCGGCAAGGAAGTGATCCGAGTGCAAATCAACAATCTCAAACCAGGCACCACGTATCATTATCGTGCGGTGACCGAGAGCTTTGACCGCAAAGAGCTAAACCAACACATCGGAAATACTCGCACCTTCCGCACACTTGATCCGGCGAAAGACGGCACTAAGTTTTCCGTGTGGAATGATACTCACAAACAGGATGCCACGATAGGGAAACTCGCAGAGATGACACCGGCAAGTGATTTCCTTTTGTGGAATGGCGATATCTCTAACGATTGGTATAAGGAAGGAGACGTCGCCGAATCCATCATCACCCCTGGTGACGTCGGCAAAGTTGATTTCACCAAAAATCATCCGCTGGTTTTCCTGCGTGGAAACCATGACCTGAGAGGTAATCTTGCCTATCAGGTGGAGGACCATGTGGCCACGCCGTCAGGAAAGCCATGGTGCGCATTCCGCTCGGGCCCCGTGGCCGTGATCTGCATGGATACCGGCGAGGACAAACCGGATGATCACCCCTATCTTTTTGGTAGAGTGGCGTGTGAGCCGATGCGTAAAAAACAGGCAGAATGGTTAGAGAAGGCTATCGCACAGCCAGGTATTAAAGATGCCCCTTACCGATTAGTTTTCTGCCACATTCCGCTGCGATGGACCGATGAAAAAACCAACCACAGCTATGATCACTTCAGTAAACGCAGCCGTATTCTCTGGCATGATTCCCTTGTAAAATGGGGCGCGCAGATGGTTATCTCTGGTCACACTCATCGTGATGCGCATATTCCTGCCAGCAAAGAATTCCCATACGCCCAGCTCGTGAGCGGCGGGCCAAAGACCGCGCAAGCCAGACTCATCACAGGTAATGCCACAGCCAAAAACCTTACCATTACAATGCAAGACCTCAGTGGTAAAACCACCCGCAACATTAAGCTATCCCCTCTCACCTAACAACATGACGATTCAACAAGCACTCGCGAGTGCAGAGGCGGTATTATTTGACTTCGATGGCATCATCCTCAATAGCGAATGGCCGATTTACCAAACGTGGTTAGAAGTTTTCCAACGTGAAGGGAAAGACTTACCCCCCGATGTTTATGTGCAATGTATCGGGAGTGATTTTGATACTTGGTCTCCTGAAAAACACCTCGAAGATCTGACTGGAAAAACTTTTGATTGGCCAGAGATCAACGCACAGCGGCAGGTGGAGATTGAGAGAAACCTGCAAGGCTCCCCTCCAATGGCTGGGGTCATTCCATTGTTAGAAAAACTTAGCGGACAAAAAACGGCGGTAGTTTCCAGTTCATCACATCACTGGGTGGATGGCTGGATTGAAACGCTCAACCTAACAAAACATTTTGAAACCTTAGTTTGCCGAGGTGATGCCCCTAGGATCAAACCCGCACCGGATCTCTACCTTGAGGGAGCAAGGCAGCTAGAAGTGGCTCCAGAAAACTGCCTCGTGATTGAGGACTCCTACAATGGGATGCTCTCTGCTCACGAGGCAGGAATGAAGGTGCTAGCCGTGCCGACGGCGCTTACTGAGATGATGGATTTCTCCAACGCGGAGTGGCAGTGCCGCTCTCTTGAAGAGGTGCTTTAGTGCTGCTTCTTTTTGGGCAGGATCGGCAAAATTCACTGGGTTTTTTGGGGCGACTGAAAGCAGTAGCTACTTCTTGCGTTTTTTATCACGGCGTTTTCTTTCCTCGTCTTTGCGGCGTTGTTCATCAGCTCTCTTGCGGGCTTCGTCGGCTCTGCGTTTTGCTTCTTCACGTGCTTTACGGGCTCGTTCTGCACGCTCGCGTTGTTCGCGTTCGCGCTTTGCTTGCTCGGCTTTTTGGCGGGCTTCTTCAGCAGCCTTACGGCGAGCTTCGTCCATTTTTCGGCGTGCTTCCTCGGACTTACGGCGCGCCTCCTCCGCTTTGCGTTTTGCTTCGCGCTGCTGGGCCTCGCGCTGTGCTTTACGCTTTGCCTCCTCTTGTTTGCGTGCTTGCTCGGCGCGTTTTTTCATTTCCTCTGCGCGGCGTCGTTCCAGCTCAGCACGTTTTTTGGCTTCAGCCATCTTGCGTGCTCTCTCGGCTGCCTCACGTTGTTCGTTCTCACGTTTTTTACGGAGTAATGCCTCGCGAATTTGGCGTTCCTTAGCCGCTTTTTCTTGGGCTTGTTTTGCTTTGGCCGCTTTGGCTGCCTTGGCTGCTTCTACTTGTTGTTTTTTCTCCTGCATTTTACGCATGATCTCAGCCATGGCGCGTTGATGTTTGTTAGGTTTTTGCTTTTCTCCACGTGCTTGCTTTTCGCGGCGGAGCCGTTCTTCATGTTCTTGCTGCGCTTTTTTGATTCGGGCAGCTTGCTCCATGAGTGCTTTCTCTCTCAGGTGCTTTTCCATTTTTGCTTTTTTCTCAGCAAGTGCTTGTGCACGCTTCCGCTCCTCGGATTTTTTTGCGTCAGCTTCTTTTTTTGCGCGGAGTTTGCGGAGGTATTCTGCCTTGCGGCGTTGCTGCTCAAGCATCTCGCTGTTACTTGCATCACGCGAAGCTCGTTCACGCAGTGCTTTTTCTCTAGCGGCTCTTTCTCTGGCCACTTTTTCTCTAACTGCTTTTTCCCGAGCGGCTTTTGCAAGCTGATCCCGGCGTAATTTTTCTAATGCGTGCTGGCGTTTTGCAGCCTCTATGCGGCGTGCTTTTTCCTGCTCAATCTCGGCGGCTTTCCGGCGAGCTGCGGCAATGCGTTTGAGCTTCTCTATTTTTTCGCGGCGCTCACGATGTGCACGTTCACGCATTTCCCGCTCATGTTGAATTTGATGGGCTTTTAGGCGACGCTGCCTCTGCAATGCCACGGCAAGTTCAATGCGCTCGCACTCCTCGCGGGCAAGCCTAGCTCTCAAGCGCGCTATCTCATCTGCGGCAGCCTGTTGCTCAAGTGCCCGCTGGTAATCGAGCGCGGCCTGCTCATTGGCTACACGGATAGCCTCTTCTTCCAATCTGCGTTGTTCCTCCAGCCATGCCTGCTCGCGCATGGCTTCCTGCTCGCGCAAACGTCGCTCACGGAGTTCTTGCTCACGCTGCGCTATAGCAGGATCTGGCAAGACCTCTCGAGGTGCGGGCTCCTCCTCGATGACAACTGCACGGCGTGGCGCAGGAATAGGTACAGAGACTTCGGGTGCGGTAGGGGCATTCTCTCTAGACTCTGTGATGCTTTTCTCAAGCCTTGCCAAGCGATCATTCAGCTCCTTTTCTCGATCTTCCAGCTCTTTAATTCTCTGCAAACGCTCCGCCTTTGCTTGGGCTTCAGCGTCTGTTAACTGAGTGTTATCTTCCTGGTTTTGATCAGGATTCTGAGTGCTAGTGGGTGCTTTATCACAAGCTGCCAAACCGAGGGTGGCAACGATGGAAGTGACAGCAAGTATGCGGTGGGTTGGGGATGATGCTTTCATAGGTCGTGCGGGGTAGTTCAGTTACTAAGACTGAGCTAGTGCACGATCCATTCAATAAAAGTTTGAGCTAATGCTTCACCATTGATTTTTACCCCGTGGTTCTCAAGCCGCTGGCGATGGCATTAACTGAGTATTGCAGTGCATTCAGCAGCTGATCTTGGCGTGCAGTATCATCGTTGGCTTGCGCCTCCCGCCAATCACCGAGCAGCTCCACTTGCTGCTGGTGTAGCAAACGAAGTGGCCTCTCGCGCATTTCAAGAGTGCGGAGCATCCGAGGACGGCGCTCGGCAAAGCCTGATCCAAAGATGGTATCAATCATCTCACCGGTGCGTTTGAATTCTGGCACAATTAATCCTTGGAACCGATCACGCAGTGCTTCGTCTTTTACCAAACCAGAGTAGGATGTCATTAACTCTAAGTCTGCGCTTACGAGGTTAGTTTCCACATTGGTCAGCAGGTAGCGCAGGAATGGTTCTGTTTTGATAAAACTGGAAAGTGCCTTGAAGTCGTCAGGTTTCTCTTGGCTGAGCTTCTCGAGTGCAGAGCCAACACCATACCAACCAGGCATGTAGAATCTCGCTTGCGTCCAGCTAAAGACCCACGGAATAGCACGCAGATCAGCCAAAGATGAGGTGCCAGTGCGGCGTGATGGCCTGGAGCCAAAGCAACCATGCTCAAGCGCATCAATCGGTGTGGCTTGGCGGTAGAACTCAATAAACCCAGGCTCCTCTAACAAGCCTCGGTATGTGGCACGGCTTTCATCAGAGAGCCAAGCCATGATTTCTTGATAATGCGCATCACCGAGGCCGCGCGATGCATTTTTTTTGTTAGAAACTGTTACCCCTGTCACTCCAGCAAGAAGGAGCTCTAAGTTATAAGCGGCATTAGCGTGGTGAGCATACTTGCGTGGGATCACTTCACCTTGCTCCGTGACACGCATTGCACCACCAAGGCTACCTGCGGGAAGTGAGCGCAGGAACCACTGCACTGGCCCAGCACCACGACTAATCGTCCCGCCGCGACCGTGGAAGAACTCTGGCGTGACACCCGCATCCTGACAAGCGCGCGCGATCTGATCTTGCGCCTTCTGCAGAGACCACTGGCCGGACATCAGACCGGCATCTTTGTTTGAGTCTGAATACCCCACCATGACGGGCATACAGTGTGCCCCTCCAGGCACCGTGCGCAGGTAATGCCCACCTCCGGGGAGGTTTAAATAAGAAGTCACCACCTCGCCAGCGCGGTCCAGATCATCTCCCGTTTCAAAAAGCGGGCAGACGGCTAGTTTAGAAACCCACGTGCCGTTTTTCCAGTCAGCCATACCTGCTTCACGCGCAAAAAGATGCACCAGCAACATGTCAGAAACCTGGCGCGTCATGCTAATAATGTATGGTCCCAAGCAAGCTGAGCCGTAGCGATGGGTGTGCTCACGCAACACGCCAAGGCATCGCATGACTTTCTCAGACTCGGAGCCAGCCTCGCCGTGCCATGGGCGGAATGGGCGCTCGTTAGATAGCTCTGCCAATAAATAATCCACCCGTTTCTGCTCAGGCCAGTTAGGGAAACTCTCTGCATCCTCAACTCCTGCAATCTCTAACATCTGAGCCGCCGCCGCATCATGGAAGGGTGAGTTCTGGCGGATATCCAAAGTAGCCAAATGGAAGCCAAAAACCTGAGCCAAACGCTTCAGCGGCTGAATGGCACCACGGGCAGTTGTTTCCGCGCCGTAAGCAATAAGAGTAGATTCTAACAACTCAAGATCCGCTTGGTATTGCTCAATGCGCAAGTAGCCATCTGGCTGACTGAGCTTCTCCCGCATCAGGTAGCAGAGACAACGCCACGGCTCTTGCTCATTTTCAGACACCATATAGTCTCCAGTGCTGCCGAGCTCCTGCCTGAGCACCTCTATCCGTTTTGTTAATGAATCCGCCACCATGCCAGACTCGGGAGAAAGCGTTAGAACAGTAGCCGCAGTGCGCAGCTCGCGCGCGTGCATCCGCAGGCAGTGCTTGCGGAGGCGCATCAGCGCATCCTTGGTGATTTCTGAAGTGACCAGTGGGTGCCCATCCCGATCTCCCCCCACCCATGTTCCGAAGCTTAGCTCAGGGTAGGCGGACTCTTTTCTCAGGCGTGAAACATCCCATCCAGCGGCTTCCCAAGCGGTTTCCAGTGAGACATCAAGGCGGCGTATCACCGTGGGGTAAACCTCACGTAGGTAGTAAATAATATGCCTTAGCTCACCGATTAAGCTTGGGCGGGAGGCGTGGATCTCTCCAGTGTGCCAGAGGGTTTCCAGACCTACCTGAATGGATTGCATCACGTCTGCTAATGCCTCAGGCTCGCCGCGGTGGCGATCCCAGCGGACGAGATCTCGGTAGATCGCAAGGTGGCGCTCGCGTACGGTGGCTCGCTTTGCCTCCGTTGGGTGTGCTGTTAGAACAGGAGTCACCGCGATGTTTGGCAGCGCTGCCAGCACCTCGTCCTCAGTGAAACCTTGCTGTTTAAGCTCAGTGAAGACGCGTGCCCACATGCCTTGCTCTGCATCGAGACCTAGCTCATTACGGCGGCGTTGGCGAATGTGTAGTGAGGTGCGCTCCTCCACCATGTTGAGGATTTCAAAACAAACGGCCTGAAGTTGTGCGACGGTGGCAGCTGTTTCCGTGTCCTTGGAGTGATCCTTGATATCGTGACCGCGCCATGGGATGGAGTCCGCAAGACCAGACTCTTCTGGCAGCACAGAGGCCAGCATATCCATGAGCGAACGGAGCCGCTGCTCTAGCTCCTCAAAGCCCTCGATTCGATAATCTAGGTTAGCGCTGCGGAGTTCTTGATCAGTGGCATGATGGGTGGGCAAGGAAGTAGAATCAGACACAGGGAGAGTTTCCCCGAGAGCAGGTGCGGAGTCGAGCCATTATCCCGTCAAATGATGATGCGCAATGAGTTTGGGATTGGAAACTAAGATCTGCGCACTAAGTTACCGCCATGGCAGATGCGATGTGGATGAAATTACGGAAAGTTCCTTGGGAAAAGTATAAGGCATCTCCGTCCGCCAACAAACAGGTGCCTAGGATTCTGGAAGGTTTAGCATCGCGCAAAATTCCGCGGGCAATGAAATCTGGCCACGATATGTGGGTGGCTCTCTGTTCTGATCAAGTGTGGCCAGCGGCGGAGCCAGCGTTTCCATTTTTGATCGATATCCTCGGCATCACCCAGCCCGAGGTGCAGGGTGAGATACTTGATTTGTTTCTCAAGTTCGCTACCGTGCCCAATGATGATTCTGCTGACGAGTGGCAGCAGCGGCTACGGATGCTCTTGCACAGCGAACATCGGTTTTTCACCAAGCTATCTTTCTCCAAGGATGAGATCGTGGCGGCGAAGGCGAGTGATTTGTTAGAACGAATCTAGCGCGTCTCATGTAAGTGCCATTTACTGCGGCTGAGGTGAGAGGCCATACCGGTAAGGAGCCTCAAGAATGAGCGCAATGAGGC